>JBLNBI010000379.1:0-13819 GCA_050259815.1 Actinomycetota bacterium
TGGGGCAACTGAACCAGGCCACCCAGCAGAATGCCTCGGCCTCGGAAGAGCTGGCCGCGACGGCGGAGGAGATGGGGGCCCAGGCCGAGCAGCTCCAGCAGCTCATGCAGTTCTTCACCGTCAAGGACAGCGGCCGGGGAGGCCGGGTGGGGGGCTCGAGGGCTGCCCCGGCGGCCGTGAAGCCCGCCCCCAAGGCGGCGCCCCGCAGCGCCCCGGTGGCGGCTTCCGAGGACTTCGAGCGCTTCTGACGACAGCCGGCGCCGCCGCCGGCGGTGCTATGATTCGCAACTGACTTAAGCCCGGGATGGCTGGCCGTTTCGGCGATTCCGGGTTCGAACGAATAACAAGGGATATAGCGGCAATGGGAGAATTGGTGCAAAAGACGGCCGCCGCTTCGGCGGTCCAGGTGGCTGCCGAGGTCAGGCAATATCTGACTTTCAGCCTGGGCGGCGAGATGTTTGCCGTGGGCATTCTGAACGTCAAGGAAATCATCGAATACGGCCATCTGACCGAAATTCCGATGATGCCGGCCTTCATCCGGGGAGTCATCAACCTGCGCGGCGCCGTGGTTCCGGTCATCGACCTGGCGGCCCGTTTCGGCGGCCAGCCCACCCAGGTGGGGCGCCGTTCCTGCGTCATCATCATCGAGATCGCCGATGGCGACACCACCCAGGACATCGGGGTGCTGGTGGATTCCGTCAGCGCCGTCCTGGACATCCCCGATAGTGAAATCGAGCCGCCGCCTGCCTTCGGCGCCAAGATCCGCACGGATTTCATCGAGGGCATGGGCAAGATTTCCGGCAAGTTCGTGATCATTCTCAACGTGCAGCAGGTGCTTTCGGTGGAGGAGATGACCCTCCTCTCCAATCTGGGTCAAGGCTCGGATCTTCCTGCCCTGGCCAATTGAGGAGTTCAATGACCACTCCCACCGTAGCAACCAGGCGGGACAACGTCTCGGACGGATACAACCCGGTTCTCAGCGACGCCGAATTCGCTCAATTCCAGAAGCTGATCTACAAGATCGCCGGCATCAGCCTTTCGGATGCCAAGAAGGTTCTGCTGGCCGGGCGGCTGTCCAAGCGCGTCCGCCATTACCAGATGTCGAGCTTCGCCGAGTATTACCGGCTGGTTTCCGGCCCCCAGGCGGGGGACGAGTTGCAGATCATGGTGGATCTGCTGACCACCAACGAGACCTATTTCTTCCGGGAGGGGAAGCACTTCGACTTCCTGCGCCAGCGGATTCTCGCCAACCGCCAGGCCGGTCGTCAGTTCGACGTCTGGAGCGCCGCCTGCTCCACCGGTGAGGAGGTCTACACCATCGCCATGGTGCTGGCCGATGAACTGGGCGTCGACGGCCCCTGGAGCATCATGGGGTCCGATATCAGCACCCATGTATTGCGCATGGCGTCCGGCGGGCACTATCCCATGGAACGGACCCGGGGCATGCCGCCGGAGTACCTGAAGAAATATTGCCTCAAAGGGGTGCGGGAGCAGGAGGGCACCTTCCTCATCGATCCGCGGCTGCGCAACCATGTGCGCTTCTCCCAGATCAACCTCAACAACAAGCTGCCCGACGTGGGCACCTTCGACGTCATCTTCCTGCGCAACGTGATGATCTATTTCGATCAGGAAACCAAGCGCAAGGTGGTGGCCCAGCTCTCCCAGCGTCTGAAGCCCGGCGGCTATTTCATCATCGGCCATTCCGAAACCTTGAACGGTATCAACGAGACGCTGCGGGCGGTACAGCCCACCATCTACGTCAAGCCATGATGGACACCGACAGCCCGGTCAAGGAAATCCATCTGAACCCGGGCGATTTGTGGTTCGGCGGCGGAGCGGTCCGCCTGCGCACGGTTCTAGGTTCCTGCATATCGGTAACGCTGTGGCATCCCACCCGCCATATCGGGGGGATGTGCCATTTCATGCTGCCCGGCCGCAGCCGCCGGGTGGACGAGGAACTGTGCGGCAAATATGCCGACGAGGCTTTCCTGATTTTCGATAGCCAGATCCTCCTCGCCAACACCCGGCCGGATGAATACCAGGCGAAGATATTCGGCGGCGGAAACATGTTTCCCGGTTCTGCAGTCCGCCCGGAGTCGGATGTGGGTCAGCGCAACCTCGAGACGGCACGCCAGCTCCTGGCGGCGCGGGGCATGTTGATCACCGGAGAGCATGTGGGCGGCGCCGGGCACCGCCGGCTGCTGTTCGACGTGTGGAGCGGGGATGCCTGGCTGAGCTTCCAGGATGTCCTGCCCGTCGAGGGGATCGTCTGATGGGAAAGATCAAGGTCCTCATCGTTGACGACTCGGCGGTCGTCCGCCAAGTGGCCAAGGAAATCCTGGATGCGGACGAGGACATCGAAGTCATCGGCGTCGCCGCCGGACCGATTTTCGCCCGGGAGCGCCTGAAGCGCGTCTGGCCCGACGTCATGCTCCTGGATATCGAAACGCCCCGCCTGGACGGCCTGGCTTTCCTCAAGGAGGTCATGGCCGAGCGGCCCCTGCCGGTGGTGGTCTGCTCCACCCAAGGCGGCAACAAGGCCGGCAGCACCACCCATCAGGCCCTGGCGGCGGGGGCGGTGGGCGTCATCAACATGCCCGAGCTGGGGCTGCGGGATTTCCTCCGGAATGCGGCCGACCAGCTCGTATCCGCCATCAAGACGGCCGTGGGCTTTACCGAAGACATTCGCGGGGAACGCAACGTTACGCCGGCGCCGGTGGTGACTCCTGCGTCCATTACCGTCAGCAACGGCCTTGCGGCAAACGGGGTACGCAATGCCGACGCCGTGGTAGCCATCGGCACCTCCACCGGCGGCACCCAGGCCCTGGAGGCCGTGCTCACGGCCCTGCCGCCGGATTGCCCGGGCATCGTCATCGTCCAGCACATGCCGGAGCGGTTCACCGCCCTGTTTTCGGAGCGACTGGACAGCCTCTGCCGGATCGAGGTGCTGGAAGCGAAGAATGGCGACCGGGTCAAGCCGGGCAGGGCGCTGGTCGCCCCGGGCGGGCGCCACATGACCCTGCGCCGCAACGGGGACCATTACGAGGTGCAGGTGGCGGACGGCCCTCCGGTCAATCGCCACAAGCCGTCCGTGGATGTGCTCTTCCATTCGGTGGCCAAGGTGGCCGGCGCGAATGCCCTGGGGGTGATCATGACCGGCATGGGGGACGACGGCGCCCTGGGCATGCGGGAAATGCACGAAGCCGGCGCCTTCACCATCGCCGAGGATGAGGCATCCTGCGTTGTCTTCGGCATGCCCAAGGAGGCCATCAAGCTGGGCGGCGTGGACCGGATCGTCTCCCTCCAGCAGATCCCCCGGGAAATCGTCGCCTTTGGCCGCCAGCCCCAGATCGAGGGGCGCTGATCGCCTAATTCCCTTCCAGTTGGTGCTGGAGGGCGTATTTGATGAGATCGGCGGTGTTGTCCAGGTTGAGCTTCTGCATCAGCCGCATCTTGTGAGTGCTGACGGTCTTGGGGCTGAGGTGGAGGGCGTCGGCCACTTCACCGATCCGGGAACCCGACGCGATCAGCTTCAGCACCTGCAACTCCCGCTCTGACAGCTTCATGTGGGGCAGGTCGCCAGCCCTGGCATCCCGGAAAACCACGCTGTCCACCAGAGCGGGATCGATGAACTTGCCGCCCCGGAAAACCATGCGCAGGGCGGCGATCAGGGTTTCCGGATCGCTGTCCTTGGTGACGTAGCCGCTGGCCCCCGCCCTGAGCACCCGGTTAACGATCTGCCCCTCGTTATGCATGCTGAGGATGAGCACCGGCAGCAGCGGTCTTTCGGTCAGCACCTGCTGGATCAGCTCGGTACCGCTGATGCCCGGCATGGTCAGGTCCAGAAGGAGCACGTCGAAGTCCAGGGTCCGGACTTGGGCGAGTACCTCGTCGCCCCGGGTGGCTTCGCCGACCACCATCATGTCGTCGGTGGCGGCCAGGAGGTTTTTCAAACCGCTACGGACGATGGCGTGGTCTTCTGCGATCAGGATGCGGATCATGGCTGGGGATTTCATAGGGGAAGTTCCACGGTCACTGACGTGCCGGCACCGGGGGTGCTGGCGACGCGCATCGTACCATCGAAGGCGATGGCCCTTTCCCGCATGCCTTGCAATCCGAAGCCCCGCTTTTTGGCGATTTCCACCGGGTCGAAGCCGCAGCCGTCGTCCCGGATGGAAAGGCGAAGAAGCGATTCCTGGCGGCCCAGGGAAATGACCACCTCGCCGGCCTCGGCGTGGCGGGCGACATTGGTCAGGGATTCCTGGACGATGCGGAAGAGGGCGGTGGCCCGGGTGTCGTCCAGGAGGATGTCGTCGGCGTCCAGTTCCAGCCGGCATGGAATTTCCCAACGCAGGCTGAAATCCTCTGCCAGCCACTCGATGGCCGGAATGATGCCGTGGTCGAGGGCCGGCGGACGCAGGTTGCTGACCACATGGCGGGCAACGCCGATGGTGCTGTCCAGAAGCGAACGCATGGTCTCGATCTTCTTTTGCAGATCGGGATCGTCCGGATACTGGCGGCGCAGCAGGGAGCATTCCATCTTGAGGGCGGTGAGCAACTGGCCGAGCTCGTCATGGATTTCCCGGGCGATGCTGCGCCTTTCCTGTTCCAGGCGGTATTCGTTGTAGGCGGAAAGATCCCGCAATTTCCGGCGGGAGTGGGCAAGCTTGGCTTCCACGGCAGCCACAGCGGCTTCGCAGCAGGGAGGGCGGCTTTCCGTAGTGCCGGCATCCGGGTCCGTCGGCGAATTGTTTTGCTCTTCGCATGGAACGGATTTCCCGTTGCCTGTCTCAACCGGAGTCCCTTGTCTTTCTTTACGCATGACGATGACGCAACTTGTGTCCGTAACCCGATATTGCTGCCCGCGAACCGGACGTTCCCGGCGCGGGGCGGCCTTCAGCCGCCGGGCATTCTGCCCCATCCGGAGTCCTTCTGTCACATGCGGACGGCCCGGGGTGGTGTATCGGCGTGGTAACATCTTTCTTTAGCCTTGGCCTATGAACCCGACCAATTTCGACTTTCACTGTCATTCCGTCGTTTCCGACGGTCTTCTTCCCCCTGCCGAACTGGTCCGCCGGGCGGCGGCCAATGGGGTCGATTGCTGGGCCCTGACCGACCATGACGATCTGGGCGGCCTGTCCGAGGCCGCCAAGTGCGCCAGCGATGTCGGCATCACCTTCGTGAATGGAGTGGAAATCTCCATCGAGTGGCGGGGCGTTCCCATCCACATCGTCGGCCTGGGCTTCAATGCCGATCATCCCACCCTGTGCGAAGGCCTCCACAACCTGCGCCTCGGCCGTGTGGAACGGGCCAAGCGCATGGGCGATGCCCTGGCCGCCATCGGCATTCCCGGGGTCTTCGACGGCGCCATGACCTACGCCGGCAATCCCAGCCTCATTTCCCGGGCCCACTTCGCCCGCTACCTGGTGGAGATCGGCATCGCCAAGGATGTCCAGAACGTCTTCCTCCATTACCTGACCCCCGGCAAGCCCGGGTACGTGGACCATCGCTGGGCCACCCTGGAAGAGTCGGTGAACTGGATTCACGCCGCCGGCGGCGTGGCCGTGGTGGCCCATCCTGCCCGCTACCGCGTTTCCAACGGCGACCTGCGCCGCTTCCTGGGGGAGTTCAAGGACGTAGGCGGCGACGGCATCGAGGTGGTTTGCGGCAGCCACACCTCCGATCACGTTCTCCACTTCGCCCGCATCGCCCGCCACTATGCCTTCCATGCCTCCCGGGGCTCCGATTTTCACGGCCCCGAGGAAAGCTATGTCGATATCGGCTGCCTGTCGGCCCTGCCGGAAGACCTGAAGCCCATCTGGCGCCTCATTTTCTGATTTCATGTCCCACTACCTCGCCATCCATCCCGAGAATCCCCAGCCGCGCCTGCTCGCCAAGGCGGCTGAAGTCGTCCGCGACGGCGGGCTCATCGTCATTCCCACCGACTCCTGCTACGCCCTCGGCTGCCACCTGGGGGACAAGGCCGCCATGGACCGCATCCGGCAGATCCGCCAGGTGGATGAACGCCACCACCTGACCCTGATGTGCCGGGACCTGTCGGAAATCGCCCAGTACGCCCGGGTGGACAATGTCCAGTACCGCCTCCTGAAGGCGGCCACCCCCGGCAGCTACACCTTCATCCTGGAAGGCACCAAGGAGCTGCCCCGGCGCCTCCTCCACCCCAAGCGCAAGACCATCGGCCTCAGGGTGCCGTCCCATCCGGTGGCCATGGCGCTGCTGGAGGAGTTGAACGAGCCCCTGCTCACTTCCACCCTGCTGCTCCCCGGCGACGAGGAACCCCTGACCGAGGGCTGGGAAATCCAGGACCGCCTGGAGGACGAAGTGGATTTGATCCTCGACGGCGGCCATTGCGGCACCGAACCCACCACCGTGGTGGACCTCACCGGCGGCACCCCGGAACTGGTCCGGGCCGGTCGGGGTTCCCTGGAGCCCTTCGGCCTCCAATGACCCCCTCTGCTATAATTCCCTGTTTTTTCAGGCAATGATCGAAAGCCTAATCCAGACCCTGGCCATCTCGGCGCTACCGGTGGTGTTCGCCATCACCCTGCACGAGGCGGCCCATGGCTACGCGGCGCGCCATTTCGGCGACCCGACGGCCTGGCTGGCCGGGCGCATCAGCCTGAATCCGATCCGCCATATCGACCTCTGGGGCACCATCGTCATTCCCATCGCCATCCTGCTCTTCTCAGGTGGTGGCCTGCTTTTCGGCTACGCCAAGCCGGTGCCCGTGGATTTCGGGCGCCTGCGCCGCCCCAAGCAGGACATGCTCTGGGTTGCCGCCGCCGGGCCTGCCTCCAATCTGGTCATGGCGCTGGG
Organism: Actinomycetota bacterium; assembly: GCA_050259815.1. GTDB lineage: Bacteria > Pseudomonadota > Gammaproteobacteria > Burkholderiales > Rhodocyclaceae > JAGTRP01. Next base: position 6,838 of record JBLNBI010000379.1, read on the forward strand.
CTGGGCGGCGATGCTCAAGGTCGCCTGGCTCATGCCGGACAACAGTTTTACCCTGCCGCTTTCCGAAATGAGCAAGGTGGGGGTCATGGTGAATATCGTGCTCATGGTGCTCAACCTCCTGCCGCTGCCGCCCCTGGATGGCGGCCGGATTGCGGTGAGTCTGCTGCCGGACCGTCTGGCCTGGCGCTTTGCGCAGATCGAGCGCTGGGGCTTCCCCATCCTGCTGGTCTTGTTGTTTACCGGCATTCTGGGGTCGATCCTCCATCCGCTGGTGAACCTGAGCACCTCGATCATCGAAGGAATTTTTGGGCTTTATTGAAAGAACTATGTACGCAGAACGTGTGCTTTCCGGCATGCGCCCGACGGGGGCGCTCCACCTCGGCCATTACCATGGCGTCCTGAAGAACTGGATCAAACTCCAGCACGAGTATCCCTGCCTCTTCTTCGTCGCCGACTGGCATGCCCTGACCACCCATTACGACAATCCCCAGGGCATCGAGCAGGCCGCCTGGGACATGGTCATCGACTGGCTGGCTGCCGGTGTCGACCCCAACCAGGCGACCCTGTTCATCCAGTCCCGGGTGCCCGAGCACGCCGAACTGCACCTCCTGATGTCCATGATGACTCCCCTGGGCTGGCTGGAGCGGGTGCCGACCTACAAGGACCAGCAGGAAAAGCTGGAGAGCAAGGATCTCTCCACCTACGGCTTCCTGGGCTATCCGCTCCTCATGAGCGCCGACATCCTCATCTACCGGGCCGACAAGGTGCCGGTGGGCGAGGACCAGATTCCCCACGTGGAATTCACCCGGGAGCTGGCCCGCCGCTTCAACCACATGTACGGCCGTGAGCCGGGCTTCGAGGAAAAGGCCAAGGAGGCCGTCAAAAAGCTGGGTGGCAAGAAGGCCCGCCTGTACGAGGAGCTGCGCACCCGCTTCCAGCAGAAGGGCGAGAAGGAGGCCGTCGAGCAGGCCCACGCTCTCCTGGACGAGGTGCAGCACCTCTCCGTGGCCGATCGGGAGCGCCTCTTCGGCTACCTGGAAGGCACCGGCAAGATGATCCTGGTCGAGCCGGGCGCGTTGCTGACCGAAGCCTCCAAGATGCCGGGCCTGGACGGCCAGAAGATGTCCAAGTCCTACAACAACACCATCACCCTGCGGGAATCCGAGGAGTCGGTGACCAAGAAGGTGCGCCACATGCCCACCGACCCGGCGCGGGTGCGCCGCACCGATCCGGGTGAGCCGACCAAGTGCCCCGTCTGGCAGTTGCACCAGGTCTATTCCAACGAAAGCTGCAAGGAATGGGTCCAGCAGGGATGCCGCAGTGCCGGCATCGGCTGCCTGGAGTGCAAGCAGCCGGTCATCGACGGCATCCTCAAGGAACAGGCCCCCATGCGGGAGCGGGCCGCCATGTACATGGACGAGCCGACCCTGGTGAAGAACATCATCGCCGACGGCTGCGAAAAGGCCCGGGAACTGGCCCGGGAAACCATGCGGGACGTGCGCGAGGCCATGGGCCTCGAATATAGCTAATCGAAAAAAGGAAATCGGGGATGGGTGAACGTTCCGTCTCAGTGGTCGTGCCGGCCCTGAACGAAGCCGAGAACATTCGGCCGCTGGTCAATGAGATTCTGGCGGCCCTGGGTAATGATCCGGATTTGGAAATCATTTATGTGGACGATGGCAGCGACGATGCCTCGCCCGCCATTTTTGCCGAACTGGCCAAGGAACTGGCGCCGCGCTTCAAGTGCATCCGGCATCGGACCCGTTGCGGCCAGAGCACCGGGGTGTGGACCGGGGTGCGCCATGCGAAGAACCGCTGGATCGCAACCCTGGACGCCGATGGCCAGAACGACCCGGCCAATATCCCGGCCATGCTGGAAAAGCTGTTCGAGGCCAGGGATCCGGAACTCCGCCTGGTGGCCGGCTGGCGCCAGAAGCGCAAGGACACCTGGCTGAAGCGCATCTCGTCGCGCATCGCCAACCGGGTGCGAGCGGCCTTCCTGAAGGACTCCACCCCGGATACGGGCTGTGGCCTCAAGGTGTTCGGCCGGGAGATGTTCCTGAAGCTGCCGTACTTCAACCACATGCACCGCTTCCTGCCGGCCCTGGTCATCCGCGCCGGCGGCGAGGTGGTGTCGGTGCCGGTGAACCATCGGCCGCGGACCCTGGGAGTTTCCAAGTACGGCTTCCACAACCGACTGTGGGTCGGCATCGTCGATCTTTTCGGGGTGGCCTGGCTGCAGCGGCGGGCCAAGGTGCCGGTCGTCGAGCGCGTCACCGGCGGGGAGGCTTGAGCCATGCAGGACACCACCCTGTGGATCATCATCGGCTTCGTCGGCCAGGGCCTCTTTTCCGCCCGCTTCATCATCCAGTGGCTCTATAGCGAGAAGGTCAAGCGCAGCGTCGTGCCGGTGGCCTTCTGGTACTTCAGCCTGGCGGGCGGCCTGGTGCTGACCGCCTATGCCGTCCACCGCATGGACCCGGTCTTCGCCGTCGGCCAGGGCGCCGGCCTCATCGTCTATTTCCGCAACCTGATGCTCATCAGGAAGCACCACCTGAAGGCGAACGACGAAGCCCCGGTAGAGTGAAAGCCCTGCCAAGCCGCGCCCTCTGGGGGGCCTGCCTGTTCCTGGTGCTGCTGGCCTCCGTCTTCGGCCGGCCGGACATCCCCATCGACGAGACCCGTTACGTCAGCGTCGCCTGGGAAATGTGGTCCGGCGGCGACTGGCTGGTCATGCACCGGAACGGCGTCCCCTACCATCACAAGCCGCCGCTCCTCTTCTGGCTCATCGGGCTGGGGTGGGGCGTTTTCGGCCTGAACGACTGGTGGCCCCGGGCCATTTCGGCGCTCTTTTCCTTCGCCTGCCTGGTGCTGGCCGCGGCCGTCGCCCGCCGCCTCTGGCCCCGGGAGGAGGGGGTAGGGGAACGGGCCGGCTGGCTCCTGCTGGGCGGCGCCTTCTGGCTGTTCTTCAGCACGTCGGTGATTTTCGACGTCATGCTGACGGCCTTCGCGCTCCTCGCGCTGCTCGCCGGGCTGCGGGCCTGGCAGGGGGAGAGGCGGGGCACCTGGGGGCTGTTCGGGCTGGCCATCGGCCTGGGCGTCCTGGCCAAGGGGCCGGTGGTCCTGCTCCATGTCCTGCCGCCGCTGCTCCTGGCGCCCTGGTGGGGCGGCCGGGGGAATTTCGGCAAGTCCTGGTACGGCGGCATCGGCCTCGGTTTTCTGCTGGGGGCAGCCATCGCCCTGGCCTGGGCCATTCCGGCCGCCTGGTTCGGCGGCGAGGAATTCCGCAATGCCATCTTCTGGGGGCAGACCGCCGACCGGGTGTCCGGGTCTCTCGCCCACAAGCAGCCCTTCTGGTTCTATCTGGCTGTCTTGCCCTTGCTGCTCTTTCCCTGGTTCTTCTGGGGAAAATCCTGGAGCGCCATGGCTGCCGTCCTGCGGGAGCGGAGCGATGCCGGCATGCGTTTCTGCGTCGCGTGGATCCTTCCTGCTCTGGTCGTGTTTTCCCTGTCCGGGGGCAAGCAGGCCCATTACATCCTTCCCCTGCTGCCGGCCTTTGCCCTGTTGCTGGCCTTCGGTTGGCCCAGGACCTCGGTCCGGAGCCGCTGGGCTGCGTTGCCCCTGGCCCTGACGCTGGCGCTGATCGGTATTGCCTTCCTGGTGCCCCAGGCCTGGGCTGGCAAGATGTGGCTTGCACCCTACGTCGGTCGGGAGTGGCAGATTGCGGGCGCGCTGATTCTGGTGCTGGCCGGGGCAAGTGTCCTGCTCTCCAAGGGGCGGGGGGCATTGCCGCGGCTTGCCTTGGTTTCGGTGTTGCTGGTGGCTGTCGTCCTCCTGTTGGTCCTCCGGCCCCTCTGGTCCGCTTTCGACATGGAGCCCCTGGCCGGGCAGTTGAAGGCATTGGAAGAGCAGGGCGTGCCCGTCGCCCATGCCAGCGCCTATAACGACCAATACCATTTCTATGGCCGCCTTTCCCGGCCCCTGGAAGAAATCCAGCGGGACCAGGTGGAAGGCTGGTTCGGGAAGAATCCTGGCGGGCGGGCTGTGGTCTATCTGAAGCGCCTCGCCGATGTGCCGCCCGGCGTGCAGGCTTGGCCCTACCTGGATGGCGCCGTGGCGCTGGTGGATGCCGAGGCCAACAGGCGACTGCCGGGGAGGGGAAAGTGATGGAAGCCGTCATGGAAGAAATCCAGCCCGAACTGGGGCTGGCGCCGGTGGCCCGCATCTACGGGGAACCGCTGTCGGAGCTGCCCCAGGATCTGTACATCCCCCCGGATGCCCTGGAGGTCATGCTGGATGCCTTCGAAGGCCCCCTCGACCTTTTGCTTTACCTGATCCGCAAGGCCAACGTCGATATCCTCGACATCCCCATGGCCCCGCTCACCCGGCAATACCTGGATTATGTGGAAGCGATGCGGGCGGTAAACCTGGAGCTGGCGGCCGAGTACCTGGTCATGGCGGCCATGCTCATCGAGATCAAGTCCCGCATGCTCCTGCCTCGTCCCAAGGCGGCCGAGGGCGAGGAGGCGGAGGATCCCCGGGCCGAACTGGTGCGCCGGCTGATGGAATACGAGCAGATGAAGGTTGCCGGCCAGCGCATCAACGAGCTGGACCAGGCGGAACGGGATTTCTTCTGGGTGGAGATCCTGGTGGAGAAATCCATGCTCCAGCGCCTGCCGGAGGTCAGCGTGGACGACCTCAAGGCCGCCTGGATGGGCATCCTGCGCCAGGCCAAGCTCAAGAAGCACCACAAGATCGGCCGGGAGGAGTTGTCGGTCCGGGAGCATATGGGCATTATTCTTCGTGCCCTCCAGGATCATGGCGGCTTCGTCCAGTTCGAAACCCTGTTCGATCCGGAAATGGGGGCGCCGGGCCTGGTGGTGCACTTCCTGGCCATGCTGGAACTGGCCCGGGAGAAGCTGGTGGAGATCACCCAGAGCGAAGCATTTCAACCGATTTACGTGAGGCATTCCCAAGGTGGAACCGACGACAGTCAAGCGGATTCTTGAGGCCGCGCTGCTATCCACCCAGCAGCCCATGACCGTCCACGAACTGAAGAAGATGTTCGACGACGGCCTGTCCGGCGACACCCTGCGCAAGCTTCTGGACGAGATGCGGGAGGAGTGGGCCGAGCGTCCGGTGGAGCTGGTGCAGCTTGCCTCCGGCTGGCGTTTCCGCACCCGGGCCGAGTACCTGCCTTACCTGGAGCGACTCAACCCCGAAAAGCCGCCCAAATATTCCCGCGCCGTCCTGGAAACCCTGGCCATCATCGCCTATCGTCAACCGGTCACCCGGGGCGACATCGAGGATATCCGGGGGGTCGCGGTGAACCCCAATGTAATCAAAACCCTGGAAGAGCGAGGCTGGATCGATGTGGTCGGCCACCGGGAGACTCCCGGCCGTCCGGCGCTCTTCGCCACCACCAAACAATTTCTCGACGATCTGGGCCTGCGCAGCGTGACTGAGCTGCCGCCCCTGGACGAGATCAATCCGACCCTGGAGCTGAACCATGCGGCCTAAGAAAACCCCTTTCCGACCTCCCCAAAAGAAGGATGCGCCTCCTGAAGCGGCGCCCCGCCGCCGGCGAGGTGCCGGTGCCGAAGAGGCTGAGCCGGGAGACGACCGTGCTCCGCGCGGCCGCCGCGGAGCGGCCCAGGCCGAAGGAGAGGAATTTACGTCCAACCGTCCTCCCCAGCGGCGCCCGGCGCCCCCCCGGGGTGGCCGTTCGGACCGCCAGGGTCAGCGGGCTGGCGGACAGCGCTCCGCTGCTCCCGAAGCCAAGCCGGAGCGGCTCCATAAGGTGCTGGCCCAGGCCGGCATCGGCTCCCGCCGGGAGATGGAGGAGTGGATCGCGGCCGGCCGGGTGAACGTCAATGGCGAAACTGCCCAGATCGGCCAGTTGGTGATCCCCAGCGATCGGGTCAAGGTCAACGGGAAGCTAGTGAATCTGCGCTTCGTCAGCACTCGGGCTCCCCGGGTCCTGATGTATCACAAGCCTGAGGGCGAGATCGTCTCCCGGGACGACCCGGACGGTCGTGCCTCGGTGTTCGATGCCCTGCCGCGCATGCGCACCGGGCGCTGGATCGCCGTCGGGCGCCTCGACTTCAATACCTCCGGCCTGTTGCTGTTCACCACCTCCGGCGAGTTGGCCAACAAGCTGATGCACCCCAGTTCCCAGCTCATCCGGGAGTATGCGGTGCGGGTCCTGGGGGATCTGCCCCTGGAGGCCCAGAAACAGCTTCTTTCCGGCGTCGAGCTGGAGGACGGACCGGCCAGCTTCGCCAGCCTGGAGGATGCAGGCGGGGAGGGGGCCAACCACTGGTATCGGGTGAGCCTGTTCGAAGGCCGTAACCGGGAAGTGCGCCGCATGTTCGAAGCGGTAGGCTGTACGGTGAGCCGCCTCATCCGTGTTCGCTACGGCCCCTTCACCCTGCCGCCGCTCTTGAAGCGGGGGAAGACCAGGGAGCTGGACGAGCAGGAGGTCAAGCGGCTGATGCGCGAACTGGAGACCGCGGACAAGCAGCCGAGAACGGTCTAAGATTAGCTCAGGATAATTTACGGGGCGGAAGAAAAACGTTATAATTCACGGGTTTCTTCCGCTCGCCGTTGTTGGCGAGAATTTTTTTCAGGGTGGGCAGTATGCCCATTTTTTATTTGTACTTATGGATTTGCACGCTTTACTGGAAAAAACGGTAGTCGGTCTCGGCTATGAGCTCGTTGATCTCGAGTTGTCGCCCCGTGGGCGCACCATCCGGGTGTTCATCGATTTGCCGGAAAAGGAAAACGGCGTCGACGTGGAGGATTGCGCCAAGGTTTCCAACCAGCTTTCCCGCCTCCTGGAGGTCGAGAACATCGATTACGACCGCCTGGAAATCTCCTCGCCGGGCCTTGATCGGGTGGTCAAGAAGGACTCCGATTTTGAGCGCTTCGCCGGCCGGGATATCCAGATCAAGCTGCGCATCCCCCTGAATGGACGTCGGAA
>JBLNBI010000380.1:0-13318 GCA_050259815.1 Actinomycetota bacterium
GGAGATTCCCTGTTCGTTCTCCACCGTGAAATTCGGCTTCACGTCGAGGCCGAACAGTTTCGCGGTAAGATTGGTGGGGAACGAGCGCACCGTCACGTTGTAGTTCTGGACCGCCTGGATATAGCGGTTGCGGGCCACGGTGATGCGGTTCTCGGTGCCCTCCAGTTGGGCCTGGAGGTCCCGGAAGGCAGCGTCGGCTTTGAGCTGGGGATAGTTCTCGGAAACCACCAGGAGCCGGGAAAGGGCGCTGGTGAGTTCCCCCTGGGCCGCCTGGAAGCGGGCGAAGGCCTGGGGATCGTTGAGCACTTCCGGACTGGCCTGGATGGAACCGACCCGGGCCCGGGCCTCGGTCACCTTGGTCAGCACCTCCCGCTCATGGGAAGCGTAGCCCTTGACCGTATTCACCAGATTGGGAACCAGGTCAGCCCGGCGCTGGTACTGGTTCACCACCTCGGACCACCCGGCCTTCACCTGCTCGTCCTTGGCCTGCATGGTGTTGTAGCCGCAGCCGGAAAGGCCCAGGCCCGCCGCCATGCACAGGATCGCCGTCGTTCTGCGCATCGGATGCCCTCCTTCGTAGCCTGCGATCCATTCCGGGGACAAAAGTTGCCGTTTGCGGGTGAACGCCGGTCCGGAACGCCGACAGGGGCAGGATTCCGTAAGGGCAAGTCTGTACGTGCCCGCCCGTATTTATTCGAAAAGCATCAGGATCTAAAGTTGGGCCCGTCGGCGTCACACCTTGCCACGCCCCCTGGGGATAGCACAGCCTCTCTCCTGGCCCGTGCCGCCGACACCCGGATTCCCTGAAAGCGCGGCCCGCCGCGCTTCTTGCCTAGGCCTCGACCAGGACCGCCTGGGCAGCGTGGCCCTCGGTCACCACCCGGTTCCGCCCGGCGGCCTTGGCCAGATACATGCGCTGGTCCGCCAGTTCCACCAGAACCTTCCAGTCCCGGACGCCGTCCGTCCGCCATTCGGCAATGCCGATGGAGGCAGTCAGAGGTGTTTTTCCGTCGGGACGCATCCCCAGCCCTTCCTGGCGGATACGGTCGATGGCCAGGCTGGCCTGGTCCAGGTCGGTATTGGGCATGACCACGACGAATTCCTCTCCCCCCCAGCGGACAAGGACGTCGCCGCGCCGCATGCCGGACATGATCCAGCTCGCCATGTTCATGAGCACCCGGTCCCCGGCGTCGTGGCCGAAGCTGTCGTTGATGCTCTTGAAGTGGTCCAGGTCCAGGAAGGCCACCGCCAGCGGAGAACCGTTCCGCTCGGCCAGGGAGAACTGGAGTTCCAGGGCCTCCTGGCCGCAACGGCGGGAATAGGCACCGGTAATGGGATCGCGGATGGCCTGCTGGACGATGGCGATCATGAAGGTGAGCTGGGAGAGCCCCGCCAGGGTGGAGACAGCGGCAATCAGGGCCAGGAGCCAGAAGGCCCCGGCGAAGGGCGCCCAGTCCAGGGTATCCCAGTGCAGCAGGCTGGGCATGGCCTGGGCAAGGAGCATGGGGCTGGCGACCAGGATGTTTTCCACCAGGGTGAGGGGAAAGATGGAGAGGCCCGCCAGCAGGACGAAGGGCAGGAAGGCGTAGCCGGAACCCATGGCGGCGGAGATGCCGGTCAGCTGGTAGGAAGCCAGGATCTCATGGGAGGCGACGAAAAAGACCGTCGGGATGGCGAACAGCACCAGCATGGCCCGGTAGGCCGTGGACAAGTTGCCGGAAGGCCGGGCGTACATCACCAGGAGGCCGAAGGCGGCGCTCACCAGGAGGCGCATGGCCGCCAGGGAGAACCACAGGGGAAAAGGGAAAACGATGTAGTCGACGATGCTCCACAGGGGCGTGAGCACCGCGAACAGGAAGGAGATGAGCCGGACCCGGTTGACGATCATGGAGGCCCGGCGGCGGCTGAGGAGCGGAAAATGGCTGTGGGGAGAGACCAGCCACATGAGTTCCGACGGATGAACCTCGCCGGGCATCAGGCCGGCAAGTCGCGCCCAGGCGAGGTGTAACAGTTGATTCATCTTCGTCGTTCGCTGGCAGCCCGCTGATCAGAATCGTCTTGACATGCCGGATGGTAGCAGGAATCGCCCTGCCGGTGCGGGAAATGGGGGTGTATGACAAGACGGCGCTGCCGGCGGAATCCCGACCGGCAGCGCTTCTGCAACGGTTATGAGGCAGACGGCTCAGTCCCGGTGGACGTAACGCCCCGGCGCGTTCTCCAGGGGGGCGAACCCCTTGCCCGGCGCGCCCATGGACGGTGGCGGAACCCTTTCCGTCGAATGGTCCGCCAGCCATTTCTCCCAGGCCGGCCACCAGGACCCCTCGTGGCGGGGCGCAGTGGCCTGCCACTCCCCGGCGTGGAGATAGCGGTGGCTGGCGTCGTGGTAGGTCATCTGGTAGCTGCGGCGCGCCCGGCCCGGCTCGCTGATGATTCCGGCATTGTGACCGCCGGTGGTCAGGACGAAGGTGACTTCGGTGTCGGTGTAGAGGTGGATTTTGTACACCGAGCGCCAGGGGGCGATGTGGTCCTTCTCGGTGCCGATGGCGAAAATGGGCGCCCGGATATCGGTCAGGGCGATGCCCTCCCCGTCCACCACGTAGCGTCCGCCGGACAGGTCGTTGTTCATGAACAGGCTGCGCAGGTACTCGGAGTGCATGCGGAACGGCAGGCGGGTGGAATCGGCGCTCCAGGCCATGAGGTCGAACATGGGCTGGCGCTCCCCTTCCAGGTACTCGTCGATCACCCGGGACCAGATCAGGTCCTTGGAGCGCAGGAGGTTGAAGGCGGCGGAAAGCTGGTTCTTGTCCAGGTAGCCCTGCCGGGACATGATGTTTTCCAGGAAGCTCAGCTGGGCCTCGTCGATGAAGAGGAGCAGCTCCCCCGCCTCTTCGAAGTCGGTCTGGGCGGCCAGGAGGCTCATGGTGGCCAGGCGTTCGTCGTTTTCCCGGGCCATGGTGGCGGCCGCCAGGGACAGCAGGGTGCCCCCCAGGCAGTAGCCCACGGCATGGACCTTCCGCCCCGGCACCACGGCATTCACCGCGTCCAGGGCCTCCATGACCCCCATGCGGCGGTAGTCGTCCATGCCGAATTCACTCTCCTCCTTGCCCGGATTGATCCAGGAAATGATGAATACCGTATGGCCCCGCTCCACCAAGTACTTCACCACGGAATTGTTGGGGGACAGGTCGAGGATGTAGTACTTCATGATCCAGGCCGGCACGATCAGGATGGGCTCGGCATGGACGTCGGGAGTCTGGGGCGAATACTGGATCAGCTCCATCAGGCGATTGCGGTGGACCACCTTGCCCGGGGTGACGGCCACGGTCTCGCCGGGGACGTAGTGCTCGGCGCCGACAGGCCTGCCCTTGGACAGGGCCCGCAGGGAGTCCTCCAGGGCATGGACCGCCCCCTGCACCAGGTTGGTCCCGCCCTGGTCCACGGTGGTCTTCAGCACTTCCGGGTTGGTCCACAGGAAGTTGGAGGGGGAAATGGTGTCCGTCATCTGGCGGGTGAGGAAGGCCAGAAGGTCCCGGTGGTGCTGGCTCACCCCCTGCACGGTGCTGGCGGCCTGCTGCCACCACTGCTCGCCGAGCAGGAAGGCTTCGGCATAAACATTGAAGGGCCAGCGCTTCCAGCCCTCCGAACGGAACCGGGTATCGCTCTGCCGCAATTCGGCACAGCCGTCATGGTCGGGATGGAGGGCGCAATTGAGGGCGAACTTGAGCAAGTGGGACATCTTCTCCGCCGCGTTGTGGGCCAAGTCCTGCTGCTTGCCCGGCTGGGTAGCCAGGTGGGCCGCCCAGTCGAAATAGGCGAGCCCCAGAGCCGTGGGCGCCAGCCCGCCGGTGAAGCGGCCAATCCAGGCGTGGAATAGCCGGTCGACCTCGGCCGTGCGCAACACCGGCCCCAGCTTGGGGGCGATGCGCTTGGTGGCGTAGCCCGTGCCCTCCCCCGTGGTCAGGGGCTGGGTGTAGGAAGGCACCCCGGTACCGGGGGCGGCGGACGTCCGGTTCTCCGGAATCGGCGCCTTGCCCCGGCCTTTGGCTGCCGGCTTCTTGCCGGCGCCGCTAGAGGTTTGTTCGGCCATAAATCCTCCTTCTCAACGGCTCAACCCGGGCCGCCTTCGGTGCCAAAGGGGCGCAGGCCCTCGGGGGCCTGCATGTCGGCGGGCATCTTGAAATCGGAACGGGCAGCACCCCGCATCTGGTCGGGGGACTTGGAAAAGCCGCTGCGCTTCCGGTAATCCTCCACATAGGCCTGGCGCCGCTCGCCCTCCTGGCTCAGGGCCCGGGCGCAGGCCACGTCCAGGACCGTCACCCCGGCGACGGCGGCCATGGCGGCGCTCACCGTTTCCAGGTGGCCGTCGCTCTTGGGTACCTGGACGCCAAGGGTAGCCAGGTCCAGGGCGTCGCCTCCGGCCCGGGCCCACAGCCAGGGAGCCGGATGGTCGGAATTGAGGATGCCGATGCCGGCGGCGATTTCCCGCAGGCCATAGGCCCGGATCAGGTCTTCCCGCCCCTCCATGCCGATGGCCCGGGCCATGGCCTTGGGCGCCAGGAGTTCGGCCAGGCCGATGCCGAGGCTGAACCAGCCCAGGCCCCGGGCGAAATTGTGGGCGGAGCGGCTCTGGCGGGCGGCTTCCATGGAGGGACGCAGGGACGGCCCGGCGGTAGTGGGTTGCATGTCCATGTTAGTGCACTCCTTGATGGGGCTTCATGACGACCTTGATGCAGCCGTCCACCTTGTCCCGGAAGGTCTTGTACATCTCCGGCCCGTCCTCCAGGCCGACGGTATGGGTGATCACGAAGGACGGGTCGATCTGGCCCTCCTGGATGCGGCGCAGGAGGTCGTCGGTCCAGCGGTTCACGTGGGTCTGGCCGGTGCGGACGGTGAGGCCCTTGTTCATGATGGCGCCGAAGGGAATCTTGTCGGCGAGGCCGCCATAGACGCCCGGGATGGACAGGGTCCCGGCCGGCCGGCAGACGTAGATCATCTCCCGCAGCACGTGGGGACGGTCGGTTTCCAGCATCATGGCCTGCTTGGCCCGGTCGTAGATGGAGTCGATGGAGCGGGTGGCGTGGGCTTCCATGCCCACCGAGTCGATGCACTTTTCCGGCCCCTTGCCGCCGGTGAGTTCGCCGAGCCGCTCCAGGACGCTCTCCTCCTCGAAATTGATGGGGATGGCGCCCCCGGCTTCTGCCATGGCCAGGCGTTCCGGCAGGCGGTCGATGACGATCACCTGCTTCGCCCCCAGGAGCAGCGCGCTGCGGGCGGCGAACTGGCCCACCGGCCCTGCCCCCCAGATGGCCACCGTGTCGGTGGGCTGGATGTCGCACTGGACCGCCGCCTGCCAGCCGGTGGGGAAGATGTCTCCGAGGAAGAGCACCTGCTCGTCGGTGAGGCCGTCCGGAATCTTCACCGGCCCGAAGTCCGCAAAGGGAACCCGCACGTACTCCGCCTGGCCCCCGGCATAGCCGCCGGTGAGGTGGGTGTAGCCGTAGAGGCCTGCGGTGCTGTGGCCGAACACCTTGTCGGCGATGTCCTTGTTCCGGTTGGTGCGCTCGCACACCGAGTAATTGCCCCGCCGGCACTGGTCGCATTCGCCGCAGACGATGGTGAAGGGCACCACCACCCGGTCGCCGACCTTCAGCTTGGCGTTCCCGGACCCGACCTCCACCACCTCGCCCATGAACTCATGGCCGAGGATATCGCCGTGCTCCATGCCGGGCATGAAGCCGTCGAAGAGGTGGAGGTCCGAGCCGCAGATGGCGCAGCTGCTGACCTTGATAATGGCGTCGCGGGGCTCTTCGATCCGGGGATCGGGCACCGTGTCGCAGCGGATGTCTTTCTTACCGTGCCAACAAAGGGCTCTCATGGCTTGCTCCTGGTTGCAATGCACTGACGTGCAAAAACGCAGCCAAGGTTGCAATGCCCATGCCCGAGGGGTCTGGGCGGAAACCTTCGCCCTAGGACTGGAGCGGCTTTGCGGACGTTCCCCGGGCGGGGGAAACGGAAAGGGGCTTGCGGACTTCCTGCAAGTGCCAGAAGACTCGCATGCCGAGGAGCACCGCCAGGAGGACCGCGTAGATGGCCGGCTGGGTCACGTCCTTCTTCACCAGCCACCAGTAGTGCAGCACCCCGAGGATGGCGATGGCGTACACGGCCCGGTGCAGGCTGCGCCAGCGCTTTCCTCCCAGGCGGCGGACCATGGCGTTGGTGGAGGTGGCAGCCAGGGGGATGAGGAGCAGGAAGGCAGTGAAGCCCGCCGTGATGAAGGGACGCTTGACCACGTCCTTGGCGATTTCGCCCCAGTCGAAGAACTGGTCCAGCCAGACGTAGCTGGTCATGTGCAGGACCGCGTAGAAGAAGGCGTAGAGCCCCAGCATGCGGCGCAACTGGATAAGCCAGGGACGGCCGGTGAGGCGCCGTAGCGGCGTCACCAGCAGGGTGAGGAGGAGGAAGCGCAGGGTCCAGTCCCCCAGGCCCCGGGTCAGGGCCTCGATGGGATTGGCGCCGAGGCTGTCGGTGACGATGCCATAGACCAGGAAGCCCAGGGGCAGCAGGCAGGCGGCGAACAGGGCCGCCTTGATAGCGGACAGTTGCCTGGGACTGGGGACGGCCGCCATCAGAAGTTCTTCCTCAGGTCCATGCCGGTATAGAGCTGGGCCACCTGGTCGCCGTAGCCGTTGAACATCAGGGTCTTGCGCTTGAAGAATTCGCCGATGCGCCGCTCCCGTGCCTGGCTCCAGCGGGGGTGGTCCACCTCGGGATTCACGTTGGAATAGAAGCCGTATTCCTTCGGGCCAGCGCGCATCCAGGTAGTCACCGGCTCCTTCTCAACGAAACGGATGCGGACGATGGACTTGGCGCTCTTGAAGCCGTATTTCCAGGGCACCACGAGGCGGACCGGCGCCCCGTTCTGGTTGGGCAGCACATCGCCGTAGAGGCCGAAGGCCAGCAGGGCCAGGGGATGCTGGGCCTCGTCCAGGCGCAGGCCTTCCACGTAGGGCCAGTCCAGCACGCCCGAGCGCTGGCCGGGCATCTGGGCCGGGTCGTGGAGGGTGGTGAATTCCACAAATTTGGCGCTGCCCAGGGGCTCGACCCGCTTGATCAGCTCGTTCACGGGATAGCCGGCCCAGGGGATGACCATGGACCAGCCCTCCACGCAGCGCAGGCGATAGACCCGCTCTTCCAGGGGGGCGAGCTTCAGAAGCGTCTCGATGTCGTAGGTGCCAGGCTTCTTCACCAGGCCGTCCACCGCCACGGTCCACGGCCGGGTGCGCAGGCTGCCGGCGTTGCGGGCGGGGTCGGACTTGTCGGTGCCGAATTCGTAGAAATTGTTGTAGGTGGTGACGTCCTTCAGGGGCGTCTTCGCCTCGTCGGTGCCGAAGGGACCGGGGCGCAGCCCGGGGAGCTTGCCTTCCGCCCCGGCGGCGAAGGGCGACAGGCCAAGGCCCGCCAGCCCGGCCGCAGCCAGGGTCGAGCCCACGAACTGCCGGCGGGCGCGGTAGATGGCCTCAGGAGTGATTTCCGAGGGGTGAATGTCTGCGGGACGCTTGATCAACATGGCTGCCTCCTTGGCGACCTCCAATCGATGCCGGCTTTACGGTAGCTCAAAACGCAGTCGTAAACAACGCCGCTTACCGCGTCCTGCCCACAGACAAAGCCTTTCCGGTGCTTAGACTGTTCATCGGCCATTTAATTTGGGAGAAGAAATATGAATAGTGACGGCGCTTGGATTCCGCTGCGCCTTGCCATGGAGCCGCCCTTCCGGATCGTCGTCCGGGCCCTGCTGAAGCGGCTCAAGGTTTCGGTGAAGACCCGGGCCCTGTGGGAAGTCTCGAAGCGGCCCGCCTATCTTTTGGGCGTGCTGACGGCGGCCGAGCAGGCCATCAAGCAGAAGGTACCGGAGATTTCGGTCATCGAGTTCGGGGTGGCCGGGGGCGAGGGACTGGTGGCCCTCCAGGAGGAGGCCGAGGCGGTGGAGCGGGAAACGGGAGTCCGTATCCGGGTCTATGGCTTCGACGCCGGCGCCCAGGGCCTGCCGGCCTTCATCGGCGATTACCGGGACCATCCCGACGCCTGGCAGCCCGGCGACTACCCCATGGACGAGGCCGCCCTACGGGCCCGCCTCACCGGCCGCACCACCCTGATCCTGGGCAACGTCCGGGACACCATCAAGCGCTTCTACCGGGAATATCAGCCGCCCCCCGTGGGATTCGTGTCCTTCGATCTGGACCTCTACTCCTCCACCCGGGATGCCCTGCAGATTTTTTCCCTGCCGGACAAACGCATGCTGTGGAACGTGCCCCTCTACTTCGACGACATCGAATTCCTGTTCAACCACCGCTTCGCGGGCGAGTTGCTGGCCATCGACGAGTTCAACGAGGACAACGAAGGGGTCAAGATCGACCGCTGGCACGGGGTCAAGATGAACCGCCCCTTCCCGGAGCGGCCCTTCCTCGAAAAAATGTACGTGGCCCATGATCTAGAGGCCATCTCCCGGGCCGACCTGGGCCGGGCCCCGGTCACCCTGCCCCTCAGCCTGCGGGAACGGGCGGAGCGCCTGCAGGCGTCCGCCCGTTAGGGAGTCAGGCCAGTCGGCCGGACTGATAGTCCTGGATGGCCTGCTCGATCTCTTCCCGGCTGTTCATCACAAAGGGGCCGTACTGGACCACCGGTTCCCCCAGGGGCTTGGCGGCCAGAACCAGGAAGGCGGCACCGTCGTCACCGGCGGTGACCTCCACGGTTTCCCCTGCCCCGAGGACGCCCGCCATCTGGGCAGCCAGGGGATGCTGCTCCTCCGCCGGCCCCACCAGGACCGAGCCCTCGTAGGGATAGACGAAGACGTTGTGGTCCGCCGGCACCGGCTGGGTGAAACGGCCGCCGGCCGGCAGGCGCACGTCCAGGTACAGGGGATCGGTGGTCAGGCCCCGGATCGGGCCGGGCACCGCCTGGCTGTCCGCCTGGACCGTGCCAGCAATGACCTTGACCTGGCCGCCGCCGGGCAGCTCCGCCACGGGGATTTCCTCGGGCTGGATGTCCCGGTAGGCGGCGGGCTTCATCTTTTCCTTGGCCGGCAGATTGACCCAGAGCTGGAAGCCCCGCATGCGGCCGCTTTCCTGCTGGGGCATTTCCGAATGGATGATGCCCCGCCCGGCGGTCATCCACTGGGCGCCGCCGGCCCGCAGGTCGCCCCGGTGGCCCAGGTGGTCCTCGTGGAGCATGTGGCCGTCAAGCATGTAGGTCACCGTCTCGAAGCCCCGGTGGGGATGGTCCGGGAAGCCGGCGATGTAGTCGTCGGCGTTCTCGGAGGAGAACTCGTCCAGCATCAGGAAGGGATCGAGCCGCACCCCCGGGGCCTGCCCGAGGCTGCGGCGCAGCTTCACCCCGCCCCCGTCGGAGGTGGGGATGGAACGGATGATCTGGCGCAGGGTACGGATGGTCATGGTGAACTCCTTGTGGTGGCCGGAGGTCGGCTTAGGCAGCCAGTTCCTCCAGGCGTTGCTTGGCGTTGGACAGGGCAGTTGCCTTGCTCTCCTCGCCCATGTTGAGCCCCTCGGCATAGACGAATTCCACGTCGGTGATACCCAGGAAGCCCAGGAAGTCGCGGACATAGGCAGTCTGGCTGTCCTTCGGGGTGCCGGCGTACATGCCGCCCCGGGCGGCGAAGACATAGACCTTCTTGCCCTTGAGGAGCCCCTCGGGACCGGAGGCGGTGTAGCGGAAGGTGACGCCGGCCCGGGCGATGTGGTCGAAATAGGCCTTCAAGGTAGAGGGAATGCCGAAGTTGTACATGGGCACGCCCAGGACGATGACATTGGCGGCCTTGACCTCCTCGATCAGGTTGTCGGACAGATCGGCGGCGGCCTTCTGCTCCGGGCTGCGCTCATCCGGCTTGGCGAGGAAAGCCATGAAGCGCTCGGCATCCAGGTGGGGCACCGGGTCCTTGCCGAGGTCGCGGACGGTGACCAGGCCTTCCGGGTTATGGGCGCGCCAGGCGGCGACGAACTGGTCGGCGAGCTGGCTGGACTGGCCGTTGGCGGAAAACAGGCTGGCGTTGATCTGGAGCAGTTTTTTCATGGCACACCTCCTAAGTGGATATGGCCCTATTTAAATATTTATTCGAGAGATAAAAAAGAACAAAATATCGCTAAGTTTTATCAATTGGATAGATAAATGGCCGAGACGCCCCACATCACCCTGGAGCAATGGCGCGCCCTCCTGGCGGTGGTGGATGCCGGCGGCTACGCCCAGGCCGCCGAGCAGCTCTACAAGAGCCAGTCTGCGGTCACCTACGCCGTCCAGAAGATCGAATCGCTCCTTGGGGTCAAGGCCTTCGAGATCCAGGGCCGCAAGGCGGTCCTCACCCCCACCGGCCAGATGCTCTACCGCCGGGCCCTGGCCCTGGTGAACGAGGCCAACGACCTGGAGCGGGCCGCCCACACCCTGTCGGCGGGCTGGGAGGCGGAAATCCACCTGGTAGCAGAAATCCTCTTCCCGCCCCGGCTGCTGTTGAACTGTTTGGACCGCTTCGGCCGGGAAAGCCCCCGTACCCGCATCGAGGTAGTGGAATCGGTCCTCGGCGGCACCCCGGAGGCCCTGCTAAAAGGCCACGCCGACCTGGCCATCACCCCCCGCATGCCGCCGGGCTTCCTGGGCGATCCCCTGGTCCTCATGCCCATGGTGGCGGTGGCCCACCCGGATCATCCCCTGCACCAGCTGGACCGGGAAATCACCTTCCGGGACCTGCGGGGCTACCGCCATCTGGTGGTGCGGGATTCCGGCAGCAAGCGGGACCGCCGGGCGGTATCCATCGACGTGGACCAGCGCTGGACCTTCGGCCACCTGGCCACCTCCATCGAGGCCATGCGCCTGGGCTTCGGCTTCGCCTGGCTGCCGGAGGAGCACATCCGGGAGGAACTGGCGGACGGTTCCCTGAAGCGCCTGCCCCTGCGGGAAGGGGCCGAAATGCAGGTGCAGCTCTACCTGGTCCTGGCCGACCCGGATTTCGCCGGCCCCGGGGTGCGCCGGCTGGCGGAGATCATTCGGGAAGAGACCGGGAAGGAATGCCCGACGCGAACCGGTACACCAGTCCCGCCGCCAGGGTGAGGAGCCCGCAGGCCACCAGGGTATAGCGGATGCCGAAGGCGTGGGCCACGCTGCCGATGGTGAAGCTGCCCAGGGGCGCGATGCCCAGGAAGGCCATGGAGAAGATGGCCATGACCCGGCCCCGGAACTCGTTCTCCACCCAGGTCTGGATGAGGGTGTTGCAGCCGGCGATGGTGATGATGACGCAGAAGCCCACCCCCATGAGCACCGGGTAGGCCATCCACGCCCGGGGAGTGACCGCGAACAGGGCCAGGGCCGCCCCCACCGTCGGCGCCGCCAGGGCAACCCGCATGGCCAGGCCCTCGGTGCCGGTCCGGGAAGCCAGGTAGAGGCTTGCCAGGAGGGACCCGCCCCCGGCGCTGGCGATGAGAAAGCCGTAGGTACGGGCATCCCCCTGGAAAATCTCCCGGGCAAAGAGAGGCATCATCACCGCGTAGGGAGTGGCGAAGAAGCTGACGCAGGCCACCAGCAGCAGGGTCCGGCGGATGCGCTTATGGCCCACCACGTAGCGGTAGCCCTCCTTGAGGGCGTCCCAGGCCCGGCTGCCCCGCCGCTCCTCGGCCGGGACGCGGATCTGGCCCAGGGCCACCAGCACCGCCAGATAGGAGGCGGCATTGAGCACGAAGCACACCGCCTCCCCCACCAGGGCCACCACGAAGCCCGCCAGGGCCGGGCCGACGAAGCGGGCGGAGTTCATGATAAAGGAATTGAGGGCAATGGCGTTGGGGAGATCCTCCCGGTCGTCCACCAGTTGGACGACGACGGCCTGGCGTGCCGGCACGTCCACCGCATTGATGCAGCCCAGGAAGAAGGCCAGCATGATGAGGAGCCCCGGCGTCGCCCGGTCCAGCCAGGCCAGCGCCGCCAGCGACAGGGCCTGGACCATGGACAGGGCCTGGGTTCCCATGAGGAGCCGGCGGCGGTCGAAGCGGTCCACCAGCACCCCGCTGAAGGAGGCGAAGATCAGGATGGGAATCTGGCTGGCGAAACCCACGCTCCCCAGGACGAAGGCCGAGTTGGACAGGCGGTAGGCCAGCCAGACCATGGCGATCTGCTGCATCCAGGTGCCGGCCATGGACACCAGTTGGCCGATGAAATAGAGGCGGTAATTGCGGGACTTGAGGGCGCGGAGGATGGGGGGCACGGGACGGAACCTCGGAATCGGCAGCCAGTATAGCGGCAGGAATCGGCGGAAAACGCCATCCGGCGGGCATTTCGGCCTTCCCGCCGCCTGAAAGTCATATATCATTGGTAACAGAGCGAAGACGAGAAGAGCCAGTGCCGGCCTGGGCGCCTTCAAGGGATCAGGTTTGGGGCCGCCGCTCGACATAGGGAGGACGCCATATGCTTACGGGACCGACCTGGCTGGGCAAGGCCTCGCCGAGCCACCTGCGGGCACTGATAGTCGCATTTCTGGCTGCCGCCAATGTCTTCGTCCTGGGCTATTCCGCCTACACCCTCCAGCAGAGCCGCGAGCACCATGAGCAGCAGGCCCGGGTATTCACCCAGAACCTCTCCCAGGCGGTGGACTACAGCCTTTCCAACAGCATCGAGAAGATCGATCTGGCCCTGAAGACCATCGGCGACGAGCTTCAGCACGAAATCGCCGAGGGCGGCATCGACGCCCGCAAGCTCAACGCCATGCTGGAAAAATTCCAGGAAAGGCTGCCCGAAGTGGAGGGCATCCGCGTTTCCGACGCCGCGGGCACGGTCATCCTGGGCAAGGGCGTCGATCCCAAGGAAAAGGCCAGTTGGGCCGACCGGGAATATTTTCCCCTCCTCCGAGACAACCTGAACGCCGGCCTGCAAGTTTCCCCGCCGCGCACGGGGAAAGTATCCAAGAAATTCATCGTCGGCTTCCACCGCCGCTACAACCGGCCGGACGGCTCCTTCGGCGGCATCGTCGCAGCCCCGGTTTCCCTGGAGCACTTCAACACCCTGCTGAGCCAGTTCGAGATCCGGGGCAGGAGTTTTCTGGCCCTGCGGGACGCCAACCTGGGCCTCATCGTCCGCCACCCGGCAGCCGACGGCCCCGCCGGTACAGTCGGCAACGTCATGGTGTCCGAGCAGCTGAGGGAACTGATCCGCTCCGGCGTCCAGAGCGCCACCTACGGCGCGATGCGGACTTTCGACCAGGAGTGGGCCGTGACCTTCCGCCGCGTCAAGGCAGCCCCGATAATCGTCCTGGTCGGCATGGCCAAGGAGG
>JBLNBI010000381.1:0-4539 GCA_050259815.1 Actinomycetota bacterium
TCTGCCCCGCGGCCCGCTGTCATGTTGGAATTTGTGAGCAATGGTATGCACTGCTCACTTTCGGAGAAATACGCGCGAACGCTTACGACGAAAGGAAGGGGTCAGCGCCACATGGAGCGCATCCGCGCCGCCAGATCCACGGCGGTTGCCTGGGCCACCGAGGATCCCTCCTGCCCACCGGCAGGCTGGGGCCAGGAAATGGACTCGAAATGGGGCAGCATGGCCTGGGAAATGAAGCGGGTGCGGCTGCCATAGACATGCCGGTCCCCCAGCCCGGCCTGGCCGGAAACGTAGAAGCGCTGGGGCAGCAGGAGATCGAGGTGATCCTTGGCCCGGGTCATGGCGACATAGAGGAGCCGCCGTTCCTCCTCGATATCGTCCTGGCTGCCCGTGGCCAGGTCCGAGGGCAGACAGCCGTCCACGGCGTTGAGGAGCGTCACCGAAGTCCATTCCTTGCCCTTGGCGGAGTGGATGGTGGACAGGATGAGGTAATCCTCGTCCAGCAGGGGCGGCCCGGCCTGGTCGCTGGTGGCGTCTGGCGGGTCCAGGGTGAGTTCGGTGAGGAAGCGTTCCTGGGTCGGATAGGTGGCGGCGATGCGGGCCAGCTGGTCGATATCCCCCTGGCGGATGTGGGCGTCGTCGTAGATGCGCTCCAGGGGCTCCTGGTACCACCGGCACACCGCCTCGAAGGCGGCCGGCCAGGGGGCGGATTTGGCGGCCAGGTTCTCCAGCAGGGGGACCAGCTCCAGCCAGCCGGCCCGGGCGCCCTCCGGCACCGGCTGCTCGGCCAGCAAGGCGCAGCCCGGTGCCGCGCCGGTGATGTTGTCCAGGACCTTGGCCGCCGTCTTGGGGCCGATGCCCGCCAGGAGCTGCATGGCCCGGAAGCCCGCCACCCGGTCCCGCAGGTTCTGGCCCCAGCGCAGCACCGCCAGGACATCCTTCACATGGGCCGCCTCCAGGAACTTGAGGCCGCCGAATTTCACGTAGGGACTGTTGCGCCGGGTCAGCTCCACCTCCAGCCGGGCGCTGTGCTGGGAGGAGCGGAAGAGCACCGCCTGGGATTTCAGTTTCACCCCCGCCTCCCGCCGGGCCAGGACCTGCTCCACCACGAAATTCGCCTGGTCGGCATCGTCCCGTACCGACACCAGGCGGGGGCGCTGGGTGGCGTTCCGTTCGCTCCACAGGTCCTTGGTGAAGCGCTCCTTGGCCTTGGCGATGACCGCATTGGCGGCAGCCAGGATCGGCTGGGTGGAGCGGTAGTTGCGATCCAGGGTCACCTGGCGGGCGGCGGGGGTGAAGTGGCCGGGAAAATCCAGGATGTTCCGCACCGTGGCACCCCGGAAGGCGTAGATGGACTGGGCGTCGTCCCCCACCACGGTGAGGCCTCGGCCGTCCGGCTTCATGGCGAGCAGGATGGAAGCCTGGAGCTTGTTGGTGTCCTGGTATTCGTCCACCAGGACGTGGCTGAAGCGCTCGCCTAGCTCCCGGGCCAGTTCCGGCTCCGCCGCCATGTGGGCCCAGTAGAGGAGCAGGTCGTCGTAGTCCAGCACCTGCTGGGCCTGCTTGGCCTCCACGTAGGCCTGGAAGAGTTGCTTCAATTCGCTCTGCCACTCGGCGCACCAGGGGAAGGAACCGAGCAGCACGGTGGTCAGGTCCGCCTGGGTATTCACCGCCGCCGAGTAGATGGCGAGGCAGG
The DNA here is from genome assembly GCA_050259815.1 of Actinomycetota bacterium. Lineage (GTDB taxonomy): Bacteria > Pseudomonadota > Gammaproteobacteria > Burkholderiales > Rhodocyclaceae > JAGTRP01. The sequence goes on from JBLNBI010000381.1 coordinate 1,697, forward strand.
TTCCCTTCATGGGAAAGCGCTTGGCCTTGGCGGAGAAGCCCAGTTCGTGGCGCACCAGATTCATGAGGTCGGCGGAATCCTCCCGGTCGTGGATGGTGAATCCCGGGTCGAGGCCGATGCGCCCGGCGTACTCCCGCAGGAGCCGCGCCCCGATGCTGTGAAAGGTGCCGGACCAGGGCAGTGCCGCGTCGGCAAGGGCTGGCTGGCCGGCCGCCGCCTGGGCGACGATGCGGGTTACCCGCCGGGTCATCTCGTCCGCTGCCCGCCGGGAAAAGGTGAGCAGCAGGATAGCTTCGGGGGCGGCGCCATGGACGATGAGATGGGCGACCCGGTGGGCCAGGGTGTTGGTCTTGCCCGAGCCGGCCCCGGCGATCACCAGGAGCGGCCCGCCGCCCTCCCCTTCCCCGATCCCGTACCGGACCGCCTCGAGCTGGGCGTCGTTGAGCTTGGCCAGGTAGGCGGCGGAGGGCGTTTCTTGGGTGGAGGCCATGGGGGAAGGTCGATGCAGGGTGACCTGTATTTATATACAGGATGACTGGACATGGCAAGGCTGATATCCGTAACGCCCCCACCTGATGATCAGCGGAGCCGGCTCGAAGCAAATACATCACAGGGTTGGTCCCCTGGCGGCGACGGCCTATAACCATAGTGATAACCTGGGTATAATGCGTTTTCTCCTTACCTGCTGGTTCAACAGGCCTTTCGGCCATCAATCGCTTCCAGTCATATAGCCATGCCGTTGTCCGTGTTGTTGCGTCAGCGATCGATTGCCCTCGGAAGCGATGCCGAAGCGCTGGCGCTTCTCTCCGCCACACTGGACGCGTTTCCCGTCGCCTGCTTCGTCATCGACACCCAGCACCGGGTCATCCACTGGAACCGGGCATGCGAAACCTTGACGGGAGTCGCCGCCGGCACCATCGTCGGGACCTCGGCACAAGGCCGGGTTTTCTACGACAGCCACCGCATGGTCATGGCCGATCTGATCGTGAGCGGGGCCGCCGATCCGGATGTCGATACGCTCTACCACGGCAAGTTCCGGCCGTCGGCCACGCTTCCCGGCACCTACGAGGCCGAGGATTTCTTTCCTCAGTTTGGCGACGGCGGGCGCTGGCTCTATTTCACGGCCGCGCCGCTCTACGACGCAAGCGGAACCCTGATCGGCGCAATCGAAACCCTGCTGGACATCACCGAGCGACGGCGGGCGGAAGAGGCGCTTCGAGCCAGTGAGGAGCGTTTCAAGCTCCTGAGCCGCACCGACCCGCTCACCCAACTGTTCAATTTCCGCCATTTCCACGAGGAATTGGGCCGGGAGATCGAACGGGCGCGGCGCTATGGGCACCCGCTGTCGTTGCTCATCATCGACGTGGATCATTTCAAGCAGGTCAATGACCGCTACGGCCACCTGGAAGGGGATCGGGTGCTGCGCTTGGTGGCCGATGAGATCATGGGCTGGAAGCGGCGTACCGACAGCGCCTTCCGGTACGGCGGGGACGAATTCGCTGTCCTTTTGCCGGGCACGGACGAATCTGCCTCCCGAGTGGCGGCAACCCGCCTGGCTGAGGGCTGGACGTGCTTGCCGGCAGAGGGAACCAGTGGCGGCACCCTGGGCTGCACCTTGAGCATCGGACTGGCACAGTGCCGATCCGATGAATCGCCCCAGGAACTGATCAAGCGCGCCGATGCAGCCGCTTATGAGGCGAAGCGCTCGGGCCGCAACCGGGTCGCGGTCGACAGCTAATCTCTTTGGGTATCGGTAATCTGTGGTTGATAGGCCACCTGATTGCTGCAGCGCAACAGGTCGGCGCGCAAGGCTGCCACTTCAACCAAAGGGCGGCAGTCTCAGTTCGACCGAGGTTGTGTGAAAACACTGTGAACGCTAGGAGACCCCGCCTGTTGATGCAGAGAGCATTGATGGGAGCGATCGATGAAGCGATTCATAGAAGGGACAAGTCGGACGCAGGGGAGCCTGCTGCCCGAGTGTCTGGATGACTATGTGGGTGAAGAGAATCCGGTTCGGGCCATCGAGGCCTTCGTCGAGCAACTCAAGCTGAAGACGCTCGGCTTTGCCGGGGCAAAACCCTGTGCGACCGGGCGGCCAGCTTACCACCCGGGGACGCTGCTGAAGATCTACATCTACGGGTACCTCAACCGCATCCAATCCAGCCGCCGCCTGGAGCGGGAGACCCAGCGCAACCTGGAACTGATCTGGCTGACGGGACACCTGGCGCCGGACTTCAAGACGATAGCCGACTTCCGCAAGGATAACGGTACAGCGATTCAGCGGGTCTGTCGGGAATTCGTGCTGCTGTGCCGCAACCTCGACCTCTTCTCGGAAGCCATCGTGGCCATCGACGGCAGCAAGTTCAAGGCCGTCAATAATCGGGACAAGAACTTCACCGACCGCAAACTCCAGGCCCGGATGGAACAGGTGGAGGAGAGCATCGGACGTTACCTGGCGGAGCTTGACCGGGCCGATCGGGAGCCGGCAGCGGTGAGCGAGGACCGGGTGTCCCGACTGAAAGAGAAGATTGACCGGCTCAAAGGGCAAATGGAGCAGTTGAAGGCCATCGGTGCCCAGATGGAGGCAGCACCCGATGGCCAGGTGTCGCTGACCGACCCGGATGCCCGCTCCGTGGTGACCAGTGGGCGCGGCACGGGCATCGTCGGCTACAACGTGCAAGTCGCCGTCGATACCCAGCACCATCTGATGGTCGCCCATGAAGTCACTAACCTCGGCCACGACCGGACCCAACTGGCCCCGATGTCCGGATTGGCCAAGGAAGCGATGGGTGACAAGGCGCTGACCTCCAACAACAAAGCGGCCGGGTTCTTCGACAAGCAGG
>JBLNBI010000382.1:0-2859 GCA_050259815.1 Actinomycetota bacterium
GGCACGTCACACCCCATGCGGTCCAGATGTTCGCGGATCTTGGGCACCGCGGCGGCGGCTTCCGGCGTATTGACGGTGATCCGCACCATCTCGGAACCGGCCCGGGCCAGTTCGGCGGTCTGCAAAGCAGTCGCCAGGTAGTCGGCGGTGTCGGTATTGGTCATGGACTGAACCACCACCGGCGAGGCGCCACCGACGGTCACATTGCCGATACGGCAGGCACGGGTTTTATGGCGTTGCAGCAAACTCATCCAATCAATCCAGCTTCAGGCGGGCGACATTGCCCTGGGTGTAGGGCGCCAGTTCCACCGGCTTGCCCCGCAGGCTGAGCTTCACCCCAGGGGCGTTGCCCACCACCAGGGAAAAGGGCCCCTGCCCTTCCACATCCTGCTCGCTGCCGGCACGGCCAACGTGGGAGTAGATGATCTTGCCCTGGCCATCCCGCACCTCGACCCAGGAGTCCTGGGCGAAGGTCAGGCGCAGGCCATCGGCCTTGGCCGGGGCCGTGGGCACAGACTGTTCCTGAGCAGGCGCAGACGCAGCCGCGGATTTCTGGGGCTCCGGCGCCTGGGTGACAGAGGGCGGAACCAGCGCCGGGGGAGAGATGCCCGCCGCCGTGGCGGTGGCGCTACTCCCCGCCTCGGCCGGATTGACGGCCTGGGGATTCATCACCTGCTGGGGCGTGGTACCCGGCGGGAAGACCGGTTCCGCCTGGGGAGGGGCAACAGGCGCCGCCGGAGCGGGTTCGGGCTCATGCCGGGAGAACAGGGAAGCGACGGAATCGATGCCTTCCCGCACCCCGGAGAAATCGACAGGCCAAAGAATATAGACGGCGGCGGCGACCGCCACCAGCCCCACGCCGGACAAGGCCATGGCGTAATCCCGGCGGCGGGGACGTCCAGTCTGGGGCATGGCCACCTGATGCTTCTGCTCAGGCAGGGCCAAGCGCAGCTGGGGCGCCTCCAGGACGGAATCCAGTTGCCCCATGAGGGGAGCCGGATCCACCTGCAGCAAGCGGGCATAGTTGCGGACAAAGCCCCGGATGAAGGTCTGGCCGGGCAGGCTATGCCAGTCGCCGTTTTCCAGGGCATCCACCTGGCGAGCCCCCAGCTTGAGGGCCATAGCGATATCGCCCACGCTCATCTGCTTGGCCTCCCGCGCGGCTTTCAGCTGGCTGCCGACGCTGGGCATGGCGGCAACCCCGGCCTCGCCGGATTCCACTTCGCGATTCTCGTCGCTCATTCGAAATTGCCCTTGAGAAATTCCTGATATTCCCGGGATCCCGGGTAACGGCTGCGGAGCTGGGAGGCGAAGGCGCTTTCGGACTGCCGGTTGCCCAGCTTGCGGTCGATCCGCAGGGCCAGCCAAAGGGCATCCGGGGTGGCGGGCTCCATGCCTTGGAGAGCTTCGTTGATCAGGCGCCGAGCCTCTTCCAGGGTGCCGCGCCGGTAATTGAGATTGGCCAGCTCAACCCGGGCCAGGATGCCGCCATCCCTGGACATGCGGATGGCCTGGTTGAGATAGCGCTCAGCAGCTTCCATGTCGCCGGCCTTGAGGGCGCAGCCGCCAGCGTTGGTATAGGCCCGGTCCGGGGTCGCATAGAGCGGGTTCTTGATGGCGTTCAGGAAATAAGCGATGGATTGCTTTTCCTTCCCGTTCTGGCAAAGGAACCAGCCGTAGTTGTTGTTGATTTCAGGATCTTCGGGGGCGAGCCGCAGGGCCCGGCGAAAATCTTCGTCGGCCGCCTCGGTTTCCCGCAGGAAGGTGCGCACCAAGCCGCGCACGCTATAGGCGGGAGCATAGCCGGAGTCCGCCTCCATGGCGATCTTGAGCTCTTCCAGGGCCACCGCCATGTTGCCGCCCTGGAAATACATGGCTCCGAGTTCCGTATGGATCTTGGCCCGGGACCGGGGGTCGGGAACATAGGACGGCACCCCCTGGGGGGCGCTATCAATCATCTGCTGGGCAATGGCCGGCGTCAGCAACGCCAGGCCAGCCAGCAGGGCCAGGATTATTCTTCCGCGCCTTGCATCAATCAACGTGTCACCTCCCGCAATTGGATAGTCCGCCCGGCTGTACGCCGGGTCTTGTCTTGCACCTGTCCCGCCAGTTGGCCGCAGGCGGCATCGATGTCGTCGCCCCGGGTCTTGCGGGTGGTGGTAATGATACCGGCCGCCATCAGAATTTCAGCGAAGCGGCGCACCCGCTCCGGCTTCGAGCGCTTGAAAGGCGAGCCAGGGAACGGGTTGAAGGGAATCAGGTTGAACTTGCACGGCACATCCCGGGTCGCCGCCAACAGTTCGCGGGCGTGGGCGTCGGTGTCGTTGATGCCGTCGAGCATGACGTACTCGAAAGTGACGAAATCCCGGGGCGCCCTTTCCAGGTAACGCCGGCAGGCCGCCATCAATTCGGCGATGGGGTATTTCTTGTTGATGGGGACCAGTTCGTCCCGCAGCTTGTCATTGGGCGCATGGAGCGAGACGGCCAGGGCTACCGGACAGGCTTCCCGGAGCTGGTCCATGGCCGGCACCAGGCCGGAGGTGGAAACGGTGACCCGTCGGCGGGACAAGCCATAGGCATTGTCGTCCAGCATCAGCCGGAGGGCCTTGACCGTATTGTCGAAATTGGCGAGGGGCTCGCCCATGCCCATCAGCACCACATTGCTGATGATGCGCTCGCCCTTGGGATCGGCACCGAGGGCGCGGTTGGCCTGCCAGAGCTGGCCGATGATTTCGGAAACCGCCAGGTTGCGGTTGAAGCCCTGCTTGCCGGTGGAACAGAAGGCGCAATCGAGGGCGCAGCCGGCCTGGGTGGAGACGCACAGGGTGCCGCGGTCGTCCTCGGGGATGAACACGGTTT
>JBLNBI010000383.1:0-3275 GCA_050259815.1 Actinomycetota bacterium
TGCAACCGGCGCTTCGCGGAGGTTTTCGGCTACGGCAGCCCCGAAGAACTGGTCGGCCGGCCCACCGGTATGTTCTACCCGGACGATGAAAGCCGCCGCCGGCACCACCAGGAATCCTACGATGCCCTGCGCCGGGGCGAGCTGTTCGCCTCCGAGGTGGAGGTGAAGCACGCCAGCGGCGAGGCTTTCTGGGTCCAGGCCACCGGCCGTCGCATCCATGCCGAGGAGTCCGCCGCGGATTCGGTCAACGTCATCTGGATTCTCGAGGACGTCACCGAACGCCACCAGGCCGAAGCCGCCCTGGCCCGCTACCAGGCGGACCTGGAGAAGATGGTGCTGGTGCGCACCGCCGAACTGGCCCAGGCCAACGAGCGCCTGCTGGCGGAGATCGAGGAGCGGCGCCAGGCGGAGCAGCGGGTCTGGCATATCGCCAATCACGATGCCCTCACCAACCTGCCCAACCGCAGCCTCTTCCACGACCGCCTCAACCAGGCCCTGGCCCAGGCCAGGCGGCGGGAGGAAAAGGTGGCCCTGGTGTTCGTGGACCTGGACCGCTTCAAGAGCATCAACGACACCCTCGGCCACCATGTGGGGGACGAGCTCCTCCAGGAAGTCGCCTGCCGCCTCAAGGGCTGCCTGCGCGCGGCGGATACCGTGGCCCGCCTGGGGGGCGACGAGTTCGTGGTCATCCTGCCGGGCCTGACCGGCGGCGAGGCGGAAGTGTCGGCCATCGCGGACAAGATCCGGGCGTCCCTTGTCCAGCCGGTGCATCTGGCGGAGCGCACCCTGCACATCACCGCCTCCTTCGGCATAAGCATCTACCCGGAGCACGGGGACGACGTGGCGACCCTGATGCGCAACGCCGACATCGCCATGTACCACGCCAAGGACGGCGGCCGGAACGCCATCCAGTTCTTCACCGAGGGCATGAGCCTGGCAGCCAGCCAGTCCTTCCACATCGAATCCCGGCTCGCCCTGGCGCTCAAGAACAACGAGCTGTCCCTGCGCTTCCAGCCCCTGGTGGATGTGGCGGCCCAGCGGGTCGTCGGGCTGGAGGTCCTGCTGCGCTGGCGGAACAACGAGCAGTACGTCTCTCCGGCGGAATTCATCCCGGTGGCGGAGGAGACCGGCCTCATCCTCTCCATCGGGGAATGGGTCCTGCGCCAGGCCTGCGCCCAGGGGGCCCGCTGGCAACAGGAATACGGCCAGCCGATCATGATCGCGGTGAACCTCTCCCCCCGGCAATTCCGGCAGCCGGACCTGGTGGCGGTCATCCAGGACATCCTGGCGGAAACCGGCCTTTCCGCCGACAGCCTGGAGCTGGAAATCACCGAATCGGCCCTGATGGACCGGGTGGACGACACCCGGAGCAAGCTGGCCGAACTCTCCGACCTGGGCATCCAGCTGGCGGTGGACGACTTCGGTACCGGCTACTCCAGCCTCAATTACCTGAAGCGTTTCCCGGTGGACAAGCTCAAGGTAGACCAGTCCTTCGTCCGCGACCTGTGCTCCGACGCCGACGACGCCGCCATTGTCTCCGCCATCGTTTCCCTGGCGAAGAACCTGGGCCTCAATTCCCTGGCGGAGGGGGTGGAAACCGCCGAGCAGTTGGCCATACTGAAGGGCATCGGCTGCACCCTGTGCCAGGGCTACCACTTCTCCATGCCGCTCACCGCCGACGAGGTGGCGCGGCTGTTGAGCCAGCCGGTGGAGGAACAACTGGCCTTCCTGCAGCGCCCGAAGGCACCGCCCGTTTCCTGATCCCCGGCACGGCGTTTGCACGGAACCCCGGTCGGACAACCCACGGAGGTCACCATGATCACCCAGCGCGCCCTGATCACCACCCTTTTGGCCGCCGCCCTCGCAGCTCCTGCTCTAGCGGCCGGTCCGGAAGAGCAGACCCAAGGCAGCACCCGCTACCTTACCGGCGGCATCGGCCAGGACGAGGTCCAGGCCCTGCGGGAAGCCTCATCCCGCTACCCCCTGGCCATGACCTTCACCGCCAATACCGGCCAGTACGTGGCGGACGTGAAGGTGACCATCAAGGGCCGCAAGGGCGAAACCCTGCTGGACACCGTATCGACGGGCCCCATGATGCTCGTGGACCTCCCTCCCGGCCAATACACGGTAGCCGCCACCCTGGAGGGCAAGACCCTGACCCGCAAGGTGACCCTCGCCAAGAACACCCGCCATCGGCTGGTGCTGCGCTGGGAGAACGTTTCCGCTTGAGTTCGGGGGCAGGCCGTTGCCTGCCCCCTCCCGGATTTACAGCATGTCGTCGGTGACTGCCGCCAGGGCGGCGTTGCCGGCGCGCACCGTTTCGCCCCAGGCGGCCGCCTGGGGCAGGAGCTGGTCGGCATAGAAGCGGGCAGTGGCGATCTTGCCCCGATAGAAGGTCTCATCCCCCTCCCCGGCCGCCAGCTTGCCGGCCGCCACCAGGGCCGCCCGGCCCATCTGCCAGCCGCCGGCGACGATCACCGCCAGATTGAGATAGGGCACCGCCGCCGCCAGCACGCCGGCCAGGTCATCCTTCACCGTTGCTCCCAGGTATTCGGTGGCTTTCACCCAGGCGTCCAGCCCGGCGCCCAGGCGTTGGCCGACAGCCTTCAATTCGGGTTGCTCGGCGGACAGCAGGGCCTTCACCGTACCGGCAATCTGCCCGAACAGAATCTTGGCGGTGGCCCCCTGGTCCCGCATCAGCTTCCGGAAGATCAGGTCGTTGGCCTGGATGCCGGTGGTGCCCTCGTAGATGGTGGTGATGCGGGCGTCCCGGAAATGCTGGGCGGCGCCGGTCTCCTCGATGAAGCCCATGCCGCCGTGGATCTGGATGCCCAGGGAAGTCACTTCCACCGCCATCTCGGTGGCGCCGCCCTTGACGATGGGGATGAGCAGCTCCACCAGGGCGAGGTTCCTGGCCCGCTCATCGGCGTCGGCGGAAGCATGGGCCCGGTCGATGAGGCCGGCGGTGACATAGGCGAGCGCCCGACTGGCTTCCACCCGGCTCTTCATGAGCAGGAGCATGCGGCGGATGTCCGGGTGCTTATCGATGGTGACTAGGGCTTCCCCCGTAACGGCATCGCGGCCTTGCTTGCGTTCCCGGGCATAGGCCAGGGCCTGCTGGTAGGCCCGCTCCCCCAGGGCGACGCCCTGGAGGCCGACCCCCAGGCGGGCGGCGTTCATCATGATGAACATGTACTCCAGGCCCCGGTTGGCCTCGCCCAGCAGGTAGCCGACCGCCCCCCCGTTGTCCCCGTAGGCCATGACGCAGGTGGGGC
>JBLNBI010000384.1:0-8092 GCA_050259815.1 Actinomycetota bacterium
GAGGACTGCCGGAATTCCCGGGACTGGCCGTTGTAATCGACCGCATAGCCCGGCTTCAGAATCTTGCCGGCCACCCCGTCCATGAAGGCCAGGGCCTCGCCCAGGGTATAGCCGGGTGCCAGGTTGGCGGTGATGGTCACCGCCCGGCGCTGGCCGAAGTGGTTCAGCTCCCGCGGCGAGATGGTCTCCTTCACCTTGACCAGGTTGGCCAGGGAAACCATGCCGCCGTCCTTGCCCCGGGCGTAGATGTCGCCGATGTCGCCGGGAGTGCTGCGGTTCACGTCGGCCACCTGGACGATCACGTCGTACTGCTCGCCGCCCTGCTTGAAGCGGGTCACCTGGCGGCCGCCCAGCATGGTCTCCAGGGTGCGGCCGATGGTCTCCACCGGCACCCCCAGGTCCGCCGCCCGGTCCCGGGCCACGGTCACCGACAGCTCGGGCTTGTTGAGTTTCAAGTCCGTATCCACCTGCTGCATGCCCGGGTTCTTGGCGATTTCGGCCAGGAACTGGTTGGTCACTTGCTGCAGCTCCTCGTAGGGGGCGGAGGTGACGATGACGAAATTGATCGGCCGCTCCCGGGGGCTCTGGCCCAGGGAGGGCGGCGTGATCGGGAAGGCCAGCACGCCGGGAATGCCCATGAAGCGGGGGAACAGCTCCTTGGCGACATCCGGTGAGCGGCGGTTGCGTTCCTTCCAGTCGGTGAGGCCGACGAAGGAAATGCCCTGGCTCACCGTCGGATTGCCGGCCACCACGAAGAAGCGTTCGATGTCCTTGGTCTGGCTGTAGATGCCCTCGATCTGGCGGGCGTACTTGTCCGTGTAGTCCAGGGTGGCGCCCTCGGGCCCGAGAAAGGCGCCGAGGATGACGCCGCGGTCCTCCACCGGCGCCAGTTCCGACTTGAGAACCAGAACCATGCCGACGCTGGTGGCCGCCACCACCACAAAGCCGACGAGCACGACCCAGCGGCGCTTGAGGGAAGCCGCCAGCACATGCCGGTAGCCGTCGGTTAGCCGATCCAGGAAGCGCTCGATGGCGACGAAGGCCTTGCCGTGCTTCTCCTCGTGCTTCAGGAGCTGGGAGCACATCATGGGGGACAGGGTCAGGGCCACGAAGCCGGAAACCAGCACGGCGCCGGCCAGGGTCAGGGCGAATTCGATGAAGAGCTTGCCCGTGCGGCCGGTCATGAAGGCCACCGGGGCATACACCGCCGCCAGGGTCAGGGTCATGGCCACCACCGCGAAGCCGATTTCCTTCGCTCCCTGGAGGGCCGCCTGCATGCGGGGCATGCCGTCCTCGATATGGCGGAAGATGTTCTCCAGCACCACGATGGCGTCGTCCACCACCAGGCCAATGGCCAGCACCAGGGCCAACAGGGTCAGGGTGTTGATGGTGAAGCCCATGACGAACATGAGGGCGAAGGCGCCCACCAGGGACACCGGGATGGTGACCAGGGGAATGAGGGTCGCCCGGAAATTCCTCAGGAAGAAGAAGATGATGGCCAGCACCAGGATGATGGCCTCGCCGATGGTGTGGAAGACCGCCTCGATGGAGCGGTCGATGAAGACCGAGGAATCGTAGGCGATGTCGGCCCGCATCCCGGGGGGCAGCTCGCTGATGATCTTGGGCAGGTCGGCCCGCAGGGCCTTGGACAGCTCCAGGGGGTTGGCGGTGGCTTGCTTGATGACCCCCAGGGCGACGGCGGACTTGCCGTTGAAGCGCACCGAACTGCGCTCCGAGGCGGCGCCGATGTCCACCCGGCCCAGGTCGCCGACGCGCACCGGATAGCCGTTGGCGGTCTTGACCACGATGGCGGCGAATTCCTCTGGCTTCTTCAGGTCGGTGTCCGCTACCACCGAAAATTCCCGCTCCCGGCTTTCGATACGGCCGGCGGGGACCTCCACGTTCTGCTTCCTGAGGGCATCCTCCACGTCGGACGGGGTGAGCTGGTAGGCGGCTAGGCGCTCCCGGTCCAGCCAGATGCGCATGGCGAACTTGCGGTCGCCGAAGATGCGCACGTCCGCCGCCCCCGGCAGGGTCTGGAGCCGGGGCTTGATGATGCGGCTGGCGAAGTCGGTCACTTCCAGGGCCGAGTGCTTGTCGGAGGAGAAGGCCAGCCAGATGATGGGGTTGGCGTCCGCCTCCACCTTGGCGATCACCGGCTCATCTACTGCTTCCGGCAGCTTGTTGCGGACCCGGGAAACCCGGTCGCGGACGTCGGCGGCGGCCGAATCCGGCGCCCTCTCCAGCTTGAAGCGCACGGAAATCTGGCTGTTCTCCGCCCGGGAGATAGAGGTGATCACTTCCACCCCCTCGATGCCGGCCAGGGAATCCTCCAGGGGCTTGGTCACCTGGGATTCGATAATCTCCGCCGAAGCACCTCGGTAGGTCGTATCCACCGTCACCACCGGCTCGTCGATCTTGGGATATTCCCGCACCGGCAACCGGGTGTAGGACACGATGCCGATCAGCATCACCACCAGCGAAAGCACGGTGGCGAAGACCGGCCGGCGGATGCACAGGTCGGAAATCCTCATTTGGATTCAGCCGTCTTGACGGGGACGGCGGCCGGCGCTGCTGCCGTAGGGGCGCCCTCGCCGATGGCCCGGACCGGGGCGCCGTCCTTGAGCTTCAACTGGCCGGCGGTGACCACCATGTCCCCGGCCGCCAGGCCTTCCACCACCTCCACCTGGCCGGGGCGGCGCACCCCCACCCTGACCTTGGCGGCGACCGCCTTGCCGTCCGCCACCTTGAATACCATGGGTGCGGCGCCGGACACCAGGGCCTGCTCGGGGATCATCAGGACATCCTTGCGCTCGCCGAAGACCACCCGGGTGCGGACGAACATGCCGGGACGCAGCTTGCCCTCCGGGTTGTCCAGCCGGGCCCGGCAGGAGATGGCCCGGCCGTTCTGGTCCACCAGGGGATCGACGGCATCCAGCACCGCCTTGAAAGCCTGCCCCGGCAGGGCATCGCTCGCCACTTCCACCACCTGGCCCTTGGCCAGCCGGCCCAGGTAGGCCTCCGGCAGGCGGAAATCCACCTTGAGGGTGCCGACTTCCTCCACATTGACCAGGTCCTGGCCTTCCTTCACATAGTCGCCGACGCTCACGTTGCGCAGGCCCACCACGCCGTTGAAGGGCGCCCGGATGCGGGTCTTGCCCACCTTGGCCTCGGCCAGCTGCACCGCAGCCTGCTGAATCTTGAGGGTGGCGGCCACATTGTCCAGGGCCTGCTGGCTGATGAATTTCTTGCCCAGCAGCTCCTCGTTGCGGCGGAAATTGGCGTCCGCCAGGGCCAGGTTGGCCTTGGCCTGCTGGAGTTCGGCCTCCTGGATGGCGGCATCCAGGGAAAGGAGCACGGTGCCCTTGGCGACCACGGCCCCGTCCTTGAAATTGATGGCGGCCACCCGGCCGGCGGTTTCCGGCCGCAGCACCACGGATTCATTGGATTTCAGCGTGCCCACCGCATTGGCTTCGTCCACGAAGTTGCTGGCAGCCACATTGGCGGTTTCCACCGCCACGGCGAAGCCTCCCGGCGGGCCGCCCGCCCCCGGCTTGCCCGGCGCGCCGGCAGCCGGCGCAACCGGCCCCGTATTGGGCATGCGGTTGGCGCTGTAGGCGACGTACCCCAGTCCGGCCAGCCCCAGGGCGGCGATGACGACAACCAGCAGACGCGTGCGGGAAAGAACCATGGCGAAAAACCCAGTCAATGAGAAGTATGGGCCGGCTGATGGGCCGGCAAGGCAAAACAAAACCCAGGGAACCGTCGCCGGCGCCCTGGGTTCTCGTCAGCTCCCGCCGGGGCGGGAGGCGGAACTACGGTTTCCGGGTCACTCGACCCGGGTCTGGGCCTCGTCGCCGGAGCGGGCGCGGATCTCGCCGATGCGGTAGACCTGCTCGCCGGCCGCCTTGAGTTCGGCCAGGGCAGCGTCGGCGTGCTCGGCGGCGACGATCACCACCATGCCGATGCCGCAGTTGAAGGTCCGGTGCATCTCGTTCTCAGCCACGTTGCCCTCTTTCTGCATCCAGTCGAAGAGCTTGGGACGGGGCCAGGCAGATTTCTGCAGCACGGCCACGGTGCTTTCCGGCAGGACGCGGGGCACGTTTTCCAGGAGGCCGCCGCCGGTGATGTGGGCCATGCCCTTGACCGGCAGCTTTTCCATGAGCTTGAGGATGGGCTTCACGTAGATGCGGGTGGGGGCCATGACCACGTCGGCCAGGGTCCGGTCGCCGTCGAACTTGGCGTTCATGTCCGGGTTGGCGCGCTCGATGATCTTGCGGACCAGGGAATAGCCGTTGGAATGGGCGCCGGAGGAGGCGAGGCCCAGAACCACGTCACCCGGCTGAATGGTGGTGCCGTCGATGAGCTTGGACTTTTCCGCCACGCCGACGGCGAAGCCGGCCAGGTCGTATTCGCCGTCCGGGTACATGCCCGGCATTTCGGCGGTCTCGCCGCCGATGAGGGCGCAGCCGGCCAGTTCGCAGCCCTTGGCGATGCCGCCCACCACGGCAGCGGCGGTATCCACGTGGAGCTTGCCGCAGGCGAAGTAGTCCAGGAAGAACAGGGACTCGGCACCCTGGACCAGGATGTCGTTCACGCTCATGGCCACCAGATCCTGGCCCACGGTGTCGTGGCGATTCAGCTGGAAGGCCAGCTTCAGCTTGGTGCCGACGCCGTCGGTGCCGGAAACCAGGACCGGCTCCTTGTAGCGCTTCGGCACTTCGAAGAGGGCGCCGAAGCCGCCGATGCCGCCCAGGACGCCGTCGCGCAGGGTCTTCTTGGCCAGGGGCTTGATACGGTCGACGAGGGCGTCGCCGGCGTCGATATCGACACCGGCATCACGGTAGGAGAGGGAGCTGTTCTGGGTCATGGCGTATTCCGATCGGTCGGCAAGGCCCGAAAAATTTCCGGCCTTCGGGGCAAAAGCGCGATTTTACCCGAAAGCGCAAAATAACCGGGGCCGTTACGCCGGGTTATGATAGGGCCATGCACATCCTCATCGTCGACGACGAACCGGCCATTGCCGACACCCTCGCCTACGCCTTGCGTACCGAGGGCTTTTCGTCCGACTGGTGCGGCTTGGGCCGGGAAGCCCTGGACCTGGCCGGCAGCGGCCGTTATGCCCTGGTGGTGCTGGACATCGGCCTGCCCGACATGAGCGGTTTCGACGTCTGCCGCAGCCTGCGCCGCCATTCCGACGTACCGGTCATCTTCCTCACCGCCCGGTCCGACGAGGTGGACCGCATCGTCGGCCTGGAACTGGGCGCCGACGACTACGTTCCCAAGCCCTTCAGCCCCCGGGAGGTGGTTTCCCGGGTGCGGGCCATCCTGCGCCGGGCCCGGCCCGAGAGGCCCGCGGAGCCCTCGGCCGGCAACGGCCAAGCCTTCGAAATCGACCGGGAGGGACTGCGCATCGCCTATTGCGGCGCCTGGCTCAATCTCACCCGCTACGAATACCTGCTGCTGGCACTCCTCCTGGAGCGCCCCGGCCGCGTCCTGAGCCGGGAGCGCATCATGGCCGACGTCTGGCAGGACGCCCTGGACACCACCGACCGCACCGTGGACACCCACATCAAGACCCTGCGCACCAAGCTGCGGGCCGTCACCCCGGACCGGGACCCCATCGTTACCCACCGGGGCCTGGGCTACAGCGTCACCCTGCCGTGAATATTTCCGTCCGGCTCTTCCTGGGCTATTTCCTGACCCTGGGCCTGGCCGCCTGGTTCGTCCTGAACATTTTCAGCCACGAAACGGAGCCCGGCATCCGCCAGGCCACCGAGGAAACCCTGGTGGACACCGCCCACGTCCTGGCCGAGCTGGCAGCCCAGGATCTCGCCAACAACCGTATCGGCACCGGCACCTTCGCCGCCTCGATCCGGGCCGCCGGGCGCCGCACGCCCCAGGCTTCCATCTCGGGCGTGTACAAGGACACGGTGGATTTCCGGGTCTATGTCACCGACGCCCAGGGCATCGTGGTCTACGACTCGGAAGGCACCGCCCGGGGGGCCGACTACTCCCACTGGCGGGACGTGTCCCGAGTCCTGCGGGGCGAATACGGCGCCCGCAGCACCCGGGAGGACCCGGACGATCCCCGCTCCTCGGTCATGTACGTGGCGGCGCCCATCTTCTGGCAGGGGGAGCGCATCGGCGTCCTGTCGGTGGCCAAGCCCATCGCCTCGGTGATGCCCTACATCGACCGGGCCGCCACCCGGGTCAAGAGGGCCGGCCTGGTCATGCTGGCGGCCTCGGCCTTCATCGGCCTGGTCTTTTCCGCCTGGCTGACTTTCTCCATCAACCGGCTGCGGGCCTACGCCCGGGACGTGGCCGCCGGCCGCCGGGCCGAGCCCCCCACCACCGGCGGCACCCAGTTTTCCGAACTGGCCCGGGCTCTGGCCGCCATGCGGGAAAAGCTGGAGGGCAAGCAGTACGTGGAAAACTACGTCCAGAACCTGGCCCACGAAATGAAGAGCCCGCTCACCGCCGTGGTCGGCGCCGCCGAAATCCTCAAGGAAGACCCGCCCGCCGAAGACCGCCGCCGCTTCGTGGGCAGCATCCTGGACCAGAGCCGCCGCCTGCAGCAGATCATCGAGCGCATGCTCATGCTGGCCCGGGTGGAACAGCTCCAGTCCCCGGAGGGCAAGGCGGAGATTTCCATGGCGGAACTGGCGCAGCAGTGCATCGCATCCCGGGCCGCTGCCCTGGAGAGGAGGAGCCTGGACTGCCGGCTGGACGCCCGCACCGAGGGCCGGTTGCGGGGCGATGCCTTCCTCCTCCAGCAGGCCCTGTCCAACCTCCTGGACAACGCCATCGAGTTCTCCCCCGCCGGAGCGGCCATCGACATCACCCTGGACGAGCAGGACGGCCAACTGGAAATCGCTGTCCGCGACCACGGCAGCGGCGCCCCGGACTACGCCCTGCCCCACCTGTTCGAGCGCTTCTATTCTCTGCCTCGCCCGGCCACCGGCCAGAAGAGCACCGGCCTCGGGCTCCCTTTCGTGCGGGAAGTGGCCCGGCTCCACGGCGGCGATGCCCGCTTCGGCAACCATCCGGAAGGCGGGGCCGAGGTGGCGCTGCTGCTTCCCCTGCCCCGCTGACGAGCCCTTCCTGCGCGGCTCGACAGGCAAATGCCATATGGATATCCTTGCTGGTTATTCCATTCGGGAGTCTTGCCATGCCCATCCTCGGCGGTCTTGTCCTGCTCATCCAGTTTTCCTTCGCCTTCCATGCCCTGAAAACCGGGCGGCCCTACTGGTGGATTTTCATCATCATGGGTTTTCCCGTCATGGGCTGCTTGATCTACTACTTCGTCGAAGTCTTCCCCAACTCCCGGGAGCACCGCTCAGCCCATCGCGCCGCCCGCAAGCTGGCCAGGAAGCTCCAGCCGGATGCCGAGTTGAAGCGCCGGGCCGCTGAACTGGAAGTCTGCGGCAGCGTCGATAACAGGATCGCCCTGGCCGAGGAATGCATGGAGCACCAGATGCATGAGGAAGCCATGGGCCTGTACGAGAGCTGCCTCAACGGCGCCTTCAGCACCGACGGCACCCTGCTCTTCGGCCTGGCCCGGGCCAGCGTGGAGGCCGGCAATTGGGAGAAGGCCACCGCCGCCCTCGACCGCCTCAAGTCCGCCGCTCCCAAGACCCGCCCCCTGGACGCTCGCCTGCTGGAGGCCCGCGTCCTCGAAGGCATGGAACTGACCGACCAGGCCCTGGCCGCCTACCGTAGTCTCCTGCCGGAATTCGTGGGGCTGGAGGCCCGCTACCGCTATGGGGCCATGCTCCTGCGCCTCGGCCAGCAGGAAGCCGCCAGCCAGGCCTTCGACGAAGTGCTCCGCCACGCCAAGCGCTTCGCGTCGTCCATCGAGGACGAACAGCAATGGGTCGCCGCAGCGAAGGAGGCCGTCGCCGGCCGCTAATGCCAGGCCGCCCTGCCTTCACCTCTGCTTCACAAACCCTTCACCGAGGCCTCCTGATCCCCTCACCGGCCATCGTTACGCTCCCTTCATCCAAACAAGAAGGGAGCCAACCATGGACCGGAAACTCTTTTTCAAACTCGCCGCCATCGGCATTCTCACGCTGCTGCTGATGGTGCCCCT
>JBLNBI010000385.1:0-3836 GCA_050259815.1 Actinomycetota bacterium
GGACCTGGGTATTCCCGCCGACTGCGTCAACGTGAAGGGCAAGACCAACGAGCGCCTGGGCTACCTGGGCCGTGGGGAAGCCATCGAAGCCCAGGCGGTGGTGCTGATCGCCTATGCGTCCTGATGGGCGTCCGAACGGACCGGGCCGGCCCGAGCAGGCTCGGGTCTTCTTCGCCCTGTGGCCCGACGACCGGGTGCGCGCCGGTTTGCACCGGGCGGCCCTGGACGGCGCCCGCCGCTTCGGCGGCCGGGCCATGCAATCCGATACCCTGCACTTGACCCTGGCCTTCATCGGCAATGTGCCGGTGGACGATCTGTCCAAGCTCGAAGAGGCCGCCGCCGAGGTCCAGGCTCCCGCCTTTCGGCTGACCCTGGAACGCCTGGGATTCTGGGACCATAACCGAATCCTGTGGGCGGGCAGCCGCGGGGCCGATACCGGACTCACCCAATTGGCTTCGAGCCTGGCCGGCCGCCTGCAGGCGGCGGGCTACGGGACGGGGATCAAGGCGGGGCGGCCGTTCGCACCCCACGTCACCCTGGTTCGCAATGTCCCCGAAAAGCGGCCTGAATTACCGGAATTGCCGGCCCTGGATTGGGATTGCGACCATTTTGTCCTGGTGCGCTCCCGGCTTGCTCCCCGAGGTTCTACCTATGAGACCATCGGCCGATGGCCATTACATTCCAGTTGACCGGTTCCGGCCCCAGGGCGGAGACTGTTCCCGCCTGCCGGACCATGGCCGAGAGATGATATGAAAAAGATTGAGACACTGACATTGGAAGAACTGCAACCGGGCATGCGGGTCGCCTCGGCCCTGGTGGTCGAGGGCGGGCTTGTCCTGCTGCCGGCCGGCGTCGAACTCTCGGAGGGGACAATCGCTTCCCTCCAGCGGCGGGAGGTCCGGGAGGTCCAGGTGGAGTTCGAGGTCGAGGACGATCCGGAAGCTGTCGAGCGCCATCGCCAGCAGGTGAAGGAAGACCTGGAGCGGCTCTTCCGCAACGCCGGCGACGGCGCCGAAACGAGAGGGCTGTATGAAGCCATCGCCAAGTACCGCCTGGAGCAACGAACATGATGCACCTGTCCAGCGAACAAGTCATTGCCCGCCTGAAGCAGCTGCCGTCCCTGCCTTCGGCGGTATCGGAGGTGCTGGCCAGTTTCGGCAACGAGGATGTGGACGTCGATACCATCGCTCACCAGATCGCCCGGGATCAGGCCCTGACCGCCCGGGTGCTGCGGGTTGCCAATTCCTCTTTCTATGGCTTGCAAACCAAGGTGGGCACCATCCATGAGGCGGTAGTGATTCTCGGATTCCGGGCGGTTCGCAGCATGGTGCTCGCGGTAGGGATGAACGGCGCCTTTCGGGGCGATCAGTGTCCCGGATTCGATGCCCCGGCCTACCTGCGGCATGGTGCCGGCGTGGCCTTGGCGGCCCGTTCGCTGGCGCCGCTCATGGGCCAGAGCCCGGAACTCGCCTTTACTGCCGGCCTGCTCCACGATATCGGGGTGCTGGTCCTGGCATCCAGTTTCGCCAGGCAGTACGCCGAGGCCCTGGCCTACCGCAAGCAGCACGACTGCTTCGTGGTGGAGGCGGAGCGCACGGTGCTGGGTATCGATCACGCCGAAGTGGGCGGCCTGCTGGCGGAAACCTGGCGATTCCCCGCTTCCATCCGTGAAGCCATCGCCTACCACCATTCCCCGGCGGACGCGTCGGAGGATTCCCTGGCGAACCTCATCCACGTGGCGGATGCCACGACCCGCGCCCTGGGGTTGTCCGGCGCCGCCAATGAAATGGTTCCTCCCCTCGATCCGATAGCCTGGAAGCGGATAGGCGCCGATTGGGATGCCTACGTCCAAGTCCTGCCCCAGGTCGAAAGGGATTTCGAGGAAACCTGCCAGATGGTTTCCGCCTGACCGCTAAGCGGCTGGCTGCAAGGCTGGGAAGCTGATCCGCGCCGTCAGGCCGCCTCCATCCCGGGGGAGCAGTTCGAGGCAACCGCCGTGCAGGCGGGCGATGCGCTCGACGATGGCCAGGCCGAGGCCCGTCCCGGTGGCGTTGGTGCGGGCGTTGTCCAGCCGGGTGAACGGCAGTTTCAGGCGTTCGGCCTCTTCGGCGGGAATTCCCGGCCCCCGGTCCTGGACCTCGATGGTGACGGTATTGTCGGCTTCCCTGGCTTGAAGCTGGACATCGTCGCCGCCGTACTTGTAGGCATTGTCGACGAGGTTGGTCACCGCCCGGGCCAGGGCCTTGGGGCGGATTTCCACGGTGGGCAGGGGCGGGATGACGAAGCTCAAGGGCCGTCCCAGGGCCACCTGCCGGCTGGCGATGTCCTGGAGCAGGTGGGAGAGGTCCGTGGCCTGGGGGGGCTCGCCCCCGTCGCCCCGGGCATAGTCCATGAACTGGGAAATCACCGTCTCCATCTGCTCGATGTCGGCGACGATGCCCTCCCGGGAAGCGGGGTCGGAAACGCTCATCTCCGCTTCCAGCCGCAGGCGGGTGAGGGGGGTGCGCAGGTCGTGGGAAATGCCGGCCAGCACCTCCGCCCGGTCCCGTTCGTGGCGGGCCAGGTCGCTGGCCATGCGGTTGAAGGCGGCGGCCAGGCGCTGCAGTTCCTCGGCGCCGGTCTCGGGGAGCGGCTCCGGCATCTGCCCCCGGCCGACGCTGCCCGCCGCCTTGGCCAAGGCCTTGAGGGGGCGGTTGATGCGGGAGACGATGTACCAGGCGACGCCCAATGCGAGTCCCAGGGCCAGCAGCCCCCAGGTCAGCCAGTGCCAGGCGAGCTTGCGGACGGCCCGTTCCCTGGGCAGCACCAGCCAAAATTCGTCCTCGTCCTGTTCCTCCAGCCGGAAGCTCACCCAGAAGCCGGGGGTGCCATTGACCTCCATGGCCACCCGGGTCTTGGGGCCGAGCTGGGAGACGATTTCCTGGCGGACCAGGGTGAGGAAGCGGCTGTCCGGCAGGTCCTCCACCTGATCGTTGTCCTCGGCCGGCAGCAGGCGGATGCCTTCCCGGGTGGTAAGTTCGATGAAGAGGTCCAGGCGGCGCTCCGGGGCGGAGGCGATGAGAGCGGCCCGGATGAGGTTTACCGCGCTGGTGGCGAGTTGGGCCGTTTCATGGGCCCGGGGGACGGCGTCGGCGTAGCGGAAAAGGCTGAGCCAGGCGGCGGTGGTCAGGATCACCAGGGCGGCGATGAGGAGGAAAGTCCTCGCCAGCAGGGAGCCCGGAGCCAGTTTGAGTCGTCTCGTTCTGAAGAACGAGACTTCCTCGCCACGAGCTAGAGCGGACCCTGCCGGCTCCTGGTTTCGGCTCTGTCTCGCTTGCGCCAGACGCGTGGTCATTCCCGGGAGGCGCCGTCCGGCACGAAGACATAGCCGAAGCCCCAGACCGTCTGGAGATAACGGGGCTGGGAGGGATCGGCTTCAACCAGCTTCCTGAGCCGCGATACCTGGACGTCGATGGCCCGGTCGAAGGGGCCCTGTTCCCGGCCCCGGGCCAGGGTCATGAGCTTGTCCCGGGAGAGGGGCTGGCGGGGGTGCTGGAGCAGCACCTTGAGGACGGCGAATTCGCCGGTGGTGAGCGGCAGTGTTTCGCCTTCCCGCTTGAGGGTGCGGGCGGCAAGGTCCACTTCGATATTGCCGAAGCGGACCACCTCGGCTTCCGCCTCCGGGGCGCCGGGCGGCGTGCTGCCCTGCCGGCGCAGCACCGCATGGACCCGGGCGAGAAGCTCCCTGGGATTGAAGGGCTTCGGAAGATAATCGTCCGCGCCCATTTCCAGACCAACGATCCGGTCGATATCATCGCCCTTGGCGGTGAGCATGACGATGGGCGTATTGTCGCCGG
>JBLNBI010000386.1:0-5532 GCA_050259815.1 Actinomycetota bacterium
AGCTGATGAACCAGATCGTCGGCGACTTCACCGGCAAGGTGGGGCGCGAGCTGCAGACCCACATCACCCAGAACCAGCCCAAGATGCTGGCCCTGAACAAGCAGGTGATCCTCAGCGTGGACACCAACCTGGACCAGCCGGAAGCCCGCCGGGTCACCTTCTTCACCGGCCGCAACAACATCTTCTACCTGGAACTGGCCATCGACCGGACCGAATTCATCAAGATGTGCGACTTCGAGACCCCCGAAGCCGTCGATCCGGACGAGCTGATGGCCCAGGTCGGCGGAGCCGCTTCCGCGGCTCCCGAAGTGCCCCGGAACAACGACCACGACGACCTGCTCAAGTCCCTGGGCATGTAACCCCCCTGGGGGGCAACGCCGGGGCCGGGCCGCAGGCCTTCCCCGGCGCGGCTTCGGCCTTACTTCTTCGGGGCGATGGTCGCCTCTTCGATGAGCAGGGGATAGTTGTAGCCCATGCCGAAGTCCCGGTTCACCACCACCGTGCCGGTTACGGAAACCTGATCGCCGACGGCGGCGGTCTGCTTGCTGGTCACCACCAGGTTGTTGGTGCCGGAGTTGGCGTCGCCGGTGCCGTCCTGCACATGGACGAAATTGCGGCCCATGATGCCGTTGTTCACCTTCACCACCTTGCCTTCGGCGCGGATGGTCTGGCCGGCGAGGGCGGCCTTGTTCTGGTTCAGTTCCGCGACGCTCTTCAGGGTGGCGTCGGCGGCCGCGAAATTGGCAAGGCCGAGGGTGCCGATGAGCCCGGCGAAGGCGATGGATCGAATGTTCATGAATGCTCCTGTGAGTGAATGGGACCAGCCCGCCGCCAGTATATCCGCCGGCCGGCCGCGTATCCTTTGATCAATGTCGTCCCGGGGGTATCGGCCTGTCCGGGCAGGAGACGAGCCAGGACCCGCCGCTTCGGCCGGGAGGCTGGCCGAAATGGGCGGAAGGGGGGAAGATTGCGCCTTTCCGACCGGGGAGAACCCTGCCTTGCTCATCAATTGCGTCGCCTACGAGAACGGATCGCGCCTTGCCGACCTGCCGGTGGAGGAAATCAGCGACTACCTGGAACGGCCGGGGTGCTTCGTCTGGGTGGCCCTGCGGGATGCCACCCCCGAGGAACTGGACAAGATGAAGGAGGAATTCAACCTCCACGAGCTGGCCGTGGAGGATGCCCGCCACGGCCACCAGCGCCCCAAGATCGAGGAATACGGGGATTCCCTGTTCGCCGTCATGCACCTGCTGGAGCCCGGGGAGAACGGGGAGTTCAGCCTGGGGGAGGTGAGCGTCTTCGTCGGCCCCAATTTCGTGCTGTCGGTCCGCAACCGGAGCCAGCAGAACTTCCTCGGCGTCCGGGCCCGCTGCGAGCGGGAGCCCCACCTGCTGCAACAGGGCTCGGGCTTCGTCTTCTATGCCCTCATGGATGCGGTGGTGGATCGCTATTTTCCGGTGGTGGACCGCCTGGAATGCGAACTGGAGGGCATCGAGGAGCAGATTTTCGTCAAGGGCACCGCCCGGGCCAACATCGAGCGGCTGTACGAGCTGAAGCGCAAGGTCATGGTCCTGAAGCATGCCGTCGCCCCTCTCATGGAAGCGGTCGGCAAACTGTCCGGCGGGCGCGGCCACGCCCTGAGCGCCAACAGCCGGGACTACTTCCGGGATGTGTACGACCACCTCATCCGCATCGATGCCTCCATCGACACCATCCGGGACACCATCGGCACCGCCATCCAGGTGAACCTCTCCATGGTCAGCATCGAGGACAATGAGGTGAGCAAGCGCCTGGCCGCCTGGGCGGGGATTTTCGCGGTGGCGACGGCCTTCGCCGGCATCTGGGGCATGAATTTCAAGAAAATGCCCGAACTGCAATGGGAATTCGGCTATCCCTTCGCCCTGGCCACCATCACCGTCGCCTGCATGCTGCTTTACCGCCGCTTCAAGCGAGCGGGCTGGCTGTAGTCAGGTTCGCGTAGCCGGCAGGGTAAAGCGGAAGGTGCTGCCCTCCCCGGGCCGGGACTCCACCCAGATGCGCCCGCCGTGGCGCTCCACGATGCGCCGGCAGAGGGCGAGGCCGATGCCGGTGCCCGGGACCTTGGCATAGGTGTGCAGGCGCCGGAATATCTCGAAAACGCGCTCCTGGTGCCGGGGCTCGATGCCGATGCCGTTGTCCTGCACCGAGAACAGCCATTCGTCGTCTTGCCGCTCGCAGGCGATTTCCACCCGGGGCGGCTTGGTCCGGTTGTACTTGATGCCGTTCTCGATCAAGTTCTGCAGCAACTGGGCCATCTGGGTGCGGTCGGCCGACACGGTGGGCAGCGGCCCGCAGCTTATCTGGGCGCCGCTTTCCTGGATCGGGGCCACCAGGGAGGCTGCCACTTCGTCGAAGATCAGCTTCAGGTCCACCTTCTCGAAGGGCCGCGCCTGGGTGTCCAGGCGGCTGTAGGCCAGGATTTCCTGGATCAGGATCTGGAGGCGCTTGGTATTGCTGACCACCTGGGACGACCATTCGTCCACCTGTTCGTCCACCCGTCCCTGCACCTCCTTCTGCACCAGTTGGGCGAATCCGGCGATGGAGCGCAGGGGCGTCTGGAGGTCGTGGGCGGTGGCGTGGGCGAAGTGCTGCAGTTCCATATTGCTGTGCAGCAGGGCTTCGTTGGCATGTTCCAGTTCGGCGGTGCGGTGCTGCACCCGCCGCTCCAGCTCGGCGTTGAGGCGCTGGACCTGGGTCTCCGCCTGCTTGCGCTGGGTGATATCCGTGGTGGTGCCGACGACCCGGAGGGCTTGTCCCCGCTCGTCCTTTTCGGCCGCGATAGCCTGGAAGAGAACCCAGCGCCAGCCGCCGTCCTTGGCATGCAGGCGGCACTCCAGGCTGGTGTTGTCGACCACGCCCCGGAATATCCGGTCGAGGTTCTCCAGCATGGCCTGCCGGTCGTCGTCATGGACGATGGCCAGGCAGTCGTCCAGACTTCCGAGTTCGTGGGGAACGTAGCCCAGGGTGGCCGCGAACTGCCCCAGGTACATGACGCTACCCGTCGGCACATCCACCTCCCACACCGAGGAGCCGCCCGCCTCCAGGGCCAGGACGAGGCGGCGCTCGCTTTCCTGGAGGGCAAGTTCCGCCCGCTTTCGGTCGGTGATGTCCCGGGTGGCTTCCAGCACCATCTCCGTGCCGTCGATATCGAGGCGCCGCATCCAGCTCTCGACCACCAGTTGCCGGCCATCCCGGGTGGTGTGGCGCAATTCCCCGGCCCAGGTTCCGTCCCGCTCCAATTCCTGGCGGAATTGCTCCGGCGATACCGGGAAGACGGTCTTCAGCAGGCGGCCCGGCGGCTTTCCCTGGGCCTCTTCCCGCGAATAGCCGTAGAGCTGCTCGCAGCCCCGGTTCCATAGCCGGATGCCGTCGCCGAGGCTCCACACCATGGTCGGATCGGGGGTCAGCTCCAGCAGCATCGCCTGCTGGTGCATCCGCTGTTCCGCCTGGCGGTGCTCGGTGATGTCCATCTGGATGCCGATCATCTGCGGATGCTGACCGGCCGCGGTCTTGAGGAGCTTGGCCCGCCCGTGCATCCAGCGGATTTCGCCGTCGTTCCCCCGCCGGATACGGAAAATGATCTCGATCTCCCCCTTCTCCAGGACCCGCTGCCCGGCCTCCCGGGCGATCATCTGGTCCTCCGGGACGACGCAGGCAAGCCAGTCCTTGTAGCGTCCCCCGAAGGAGGAGATGCCGTAGAGGGAGAGCAATTCGTCCGACCAACTGCAGGCACCGGTTTCCGCATTCCATTGAAAGGTCCCGGAACGCCCGGCTTTGAGGGCGAGGGAGAGGCGCGCCTGACTGTCCTTGAGCGCCTGGACGGCATGGGCCCGTTCGGCGATGGCGCCGGTGAGCAGCAGGGAACCGCCCCCGACGGAAACCAGGATCAGCTGGAGCCGGAGGAGCGGGACGATGATGTCGTCGCCGGCCCCGGCCAGGGTGAAGAGGGCCGCGAGGCCGCTGGCCAGCGCCACCACGAGGGTCGTTTCCCGCGGTCGCAGCCGGAGGACAGCCCAGAGCATGGGCAGGAACAGGAACGCCCCCGTCGGCTGGATGGGCACATCGAACCAGGCCAGGTGGTCGTGCCCGAGATAGGCGAAGCCGGCGACAAGTGCGCTCAAGGCCAGAACGGCGACGAACTCCAGGGGCCGCTCCAGATACTTGACTGCCGAAGGACGGCCCGCCCAGGCCAGCATGGCGGGAAGGACGATCAGGGCGCCCAGGACATGTCCCTGCCACCAGGCCAGCCAGCCGGCGGGGTAGTCGTCCCAACTCAACGCACCGCCCAGCAAGAGGCTCGTTACGCCGGCCGTCGCCGACAGGAGTGGCGCCAGGGCAGCGACCACCAGGATGGCCGCGGCGTCGCTTATCCGCGTCACCTCGCCCTGTACTTGCAGGCGACGCAGGACCAGGGCACCCAGCATGGCCTCCAGGGTGTCGCCGACGGCAATGCCCGCCGCCACGGGAAGCGGGCTGTCGGCCAGGATGATGCCCGCCCCGAATGACCCCATGGCAATGGCCGGCGACAAGGTGCGCCCCCACAGGGCAAGGGCGGCGATGGCGAGGCCGGCGGGCGGCCAGATCGGGGAAACCGGGCCACCCGTCGGGTAAACGGCGTGGGCCAGGTGGGCAGCCACGAGGTAGGCGGCGGCGAGGAGCGCCTGGGCAATCCCCCAGGGCAGTCCCCGGAACAGCATTTCCGCCCTGCTTCCCGGATCGGCACGGCTGCCGAGGGATGCTATGTACCGTTCCGATAGATCACGCCATCGCCCCAGAGGAATGCGCATCGCCGACTTCTTGCCTGCTTCCGGGTGCCCCAAACACCTTTGGAGCAGGGAATACGTCCGGGGTTTCTTGGTGGGGCTTGGCCGTCCGGCGGGGGACGGCGCGGAGGCCTCCCCTTTGCCGTGCCGTTACAGGTGGAAGCGACCCAGGGCGTTGCGCAGGGACTGGGCCTGCTTCTCCAGGCCGTGGGCCTCGGCGGCGATCTCACTGGTGGTGGCGGAGGAGTCCTTGGCCATGGCGGCGATGCGTTCCACGTGGGTGGCGATTTCTTCGGTGGTGGCGCTCTGCTCCTGGAGAGCCAAGGAAATGTCGGCCACCACGTCGCCGACCCTGCCGGCTTTGTCGGTGATGGCGTCGATCATGCCCCCCACCTCGCCGGCGTGGGTGACGCCGGTCTGGACCCGGACCACCGCGTCGGCGATGGTGGCGAGGACCGATTCCTTGGCGGACTTCATGTCCCCCATCATCTGGCCGATTTCGGTGGTGGCGGCGGAGGTGCGCTCGGCCAGCTTCCTGACCTCGTCGGCCACCACGGCGAAGCCCCGGCCGGATTCGCCGGCCCGGGCCGCTTCGATGGCGGCGTTGAGGGCCAGCAGGTTGGTCTGGTCGGCGATGTCCCGGATGATATTCACCACGGCGATGGCCTTTTCGGACTTGCTGCCCAGGTCCTCCACCTGCTGGGCCGCCTGCTCGATCACCCCGGCGATC
>JBLNBI010000387.1:0-9653 GCA_050259815.1 Actinomycetota bacterium
AGGAGGCGGGGGCCGACGGCGTCCAGGCGCTCCCGGTTGGAGGCGGGCAGTTGCCGGTAACGGCCGGAATTGCGCAGGTCGGCCAGGCGCTCGGCGGCGGCCTGGGGGTGGAGGAAGCCCAGGGCCGAGAGGCGCTCCATGGTCTGCTCGTCGTCCAGTTGGCCGAGCCAGAGCCCGGCCAGGGGATGCTCCCCTTCACCGGGATCGGAAAAGACCTGCTCGAAGTGGCGGCTGACCCGCTCCCGGTGGCCGTTGAGCACCACCAGCAGGTCGGCCCAGTCCGGAAAGCCCATGGAGCGGGCGATGGCGAGGCGGTCGGCGTCGTTTTCCGGCAGGCTGTGGGTCTGCTTGTCCTCCACGTACTGGAGCCGGTGTTCCAGGCGGCGGAGGAAGTCGTAGGCTTCCCGCAGCTCGGATTCGGTCTCCGGTGGGATGATGCGCCGTTCGGCCAGGCAGCTCAGCACCGACAGGGTGGGGCGGATCTGCAGGCCGGGATCCCGGCCGCCCCGGATGAGCTGGAAGACCTGGGCGATGAACTCGATCTCCCGGATGCCGCCGGGGCCGAGCTTGACGTGGTCGGCCATGTCCTTCCGCGCCACCTCTCGCCGGATCTGGGCATGGAGGTCGCGCATGGCGTTGATAGCGCCGAAATCCAGGTACTTGCGGAAGATGAAGGGGCGGGCGATGCGCCGCAGTTCGGTCTGGGCTTCCGGCTGGCAGTTGTCCCCGGTGTTCATGACCCGGGCCTTGATCCAGGCGTAGCGCTCCCATTCCCGGCCCTGGGCGATGAAGTAGTTCTCCAGGCCGTCCAGGGAGCAGACCAGGGGGCCGGAGTCGCCGTTGGGCCGCAGGCGCATGTCCACCCGGAAGACCTGGCCGTCGCAGGTGATATCCCCGAGGGCGCCGATCAGGCGCTTGCCCAGACGGCAGAAGAAATCGAAGTTGTCGATCTTCCTGGGGCCGGCGGTGTCGCCGTCCTCCGGGTAGATAAAGATGTAATCCACATCCGAGGAAACGTTCAGCTCCCGGCCGCCCAGCTTGCCCATACCCACCACCAGGAGGCGGATAGCCCGGCCCCGGCCGTCCAGGGGCTCGCCGAACTGGGCGGCGAGCTGGCGGTGGTGGTGGTCGAGGGCGTAATTGGTGGTGACGTCGGCCAGCATGGACATGCTCTCCATCACTTCCGCCAGGGAGGCGCAGCCGGTCAGGTCCCGCAGGGCGATGTGGGCCATGGCCCGCTGGCGCAGCCGGCGCAGGGCCGTTTTCAGTCCCTCGTCGTCGGTCGGCGCCGGCTTCAGGCAGGCCAAGAGCAGGTCTTCGGACAGCGGGTGCTCCCAGGTGGCGGCCAGTTCGGGAATCAGGGTAGGACGGGCGGCCAGGAGTGAGGCAAGATAGCGGCTGTGCTCGATGGCGGGTTGCCAGCGGGCGTCGAGAGCTTGATTCATCGAATTTGAAATCCCAGGTCAGCCGAAACGGATAAAATCCGTTCTTTCCGGCAATCCGACGATTGTAGTGACCTCACCCAATTTCTGGCAAAACGGCCGCCTGCGTGGATAAAGAAACCCTCCGACGCGGCTTCTACTACCGGTTCCGCTGGCTGTGGCCCCTCCTGGCCCACCGCGCCGTCCGGCGCGTGCTGGCGGTCACCGGCTGGACCCTCATTGCCTTCTACTTCGCCTTCGCCGGGCTCATCCTGGCCTTGCGCTACGTCGTCCTGCCCAGCGTCGGCCAATACCAGGGCGCCATTGAGCAGGCCGTGAGCCGGGCGGTCGGCCTGCCGGTGCGCATCGGCGCCATCGACGCCGGCTGGTTCGGCCTCAATCCCCATCTCACCCTCACCGACGTGGTGGTGTCCGACCGCCAGGGACGGCGGGCCTTCGCCCTCAATCGGGTGGACAGCGTCCTGTCCTGGCAAAGCCTCCTGCGCCTGGAGCCCACCTTCGGCCTCCTGGAGGTGGATGGCCCCATTCTGCATGTGCGGCGGGATGCCTCGGGCCGCATCTCCGTCGCCGGGGTGGAGGCGGAGGGGGAAAGCGATCCCCGCCTGGCCGAATGGGTCCTGGCCCAGCCCCATATCCGGGTGCGGGACGCCATCATCGTCTGGGAGGACGCCCAGCGGGCCGCGCCTCCCCTGGTCCTGGAGGATCTCCAGTTCGGCCTGGACAACCGGGGCAGCCGGCACCGCTTCGGCCTTTCCGCCGCGCCTCCCGACCATCTGGCGTCGCGCATCGACATCCGGGGCGAGTTCCGGGGCAATCCGGGGGAGGCCCTGGAGCACGTCTCCGGCCGCCTCTTTGTGGAACTCGATTACGCCGACCTCGCCGGCTGGCAGGCCTGGGTGGATTACCCGGTGCCCCTGCCCCAGGGCCGGGGGGCCGTCCGGCTGTGGGGCGACTGGAACGAGGGGCAGGGCCATGTGACCACCGACGTCGCCCTGGAGGACCTGCGGGTCCGCCTCGCCCCAACGGTGCCCGAGATGGCCTTGGCCAGCATGCGGGGCCGGCTGGAGGCCCGCTACCGGACGGACGAGTGGGACCTCTCCGGCAGCAAGGTCGAGCTTTCGTCCCTGGACGGCATCCGCATTTCTCCCACCGATTTCCGCGTGCGCTGGCGCCACGACGAGAAGACCGGCCGCTGGAGCGGCAACGCCACGGCCAACCTCATGGACCTGGACGCCCTCGACCGCCTGGCGAACTACCTCCCCCTGGATAACGGCAGCCGGGAAGCCCTGGCCACCTACCAGCCCACCGGCCGCATCGCCGACCTGAAGGGGAGCTGGGAAGCCGAGGCCGGCCAACTCAGCCGTTACGCCCTGCGGGCCCGCTTCGACGGGCTGGGGCTGCGGGCGGCGGGCAAGGTACCCGGCGCCAGCGGCCTGGCCGGGGAGGTGGACGCCACCGAGAAGGGCGGCAGCATCCGGCTGGAGGGGACGGACGTCGGCCTGGACCTGCCCACGGTATTCCCGGAGCCCCACCTGGCCCTGGGGAGCTTCAAGGCGCGGGCGGTGTGGCAGGTGGATGGCAAGGTGCTGGACGTGCGCCTGGACCGGGCCGAATTTGCCGGGGCGGATGCCGCCGGATGGGCGCGCGGCCTCTACCACTACGGCGGCGAGGGGCCGGGGGAGATCGACCTTTCTGCCACCCTGACCCGGGCCGACGGCCGGGCGGTTTGGCGCTACATGCCCAGCGTGGTCAATGTGGACGCCCGCAACTGGCTGCGCCGGGGCATCGTCGAGGGCACGGCGAGCGACGCCAAGCTCACCCTGAAGGGCGATCTGCGGGATTTCCCCTTCCGGGACAAGAGCAAGGGCATCTTCCAGGTCACCGCCAAGGCCCACGGGGTGAAGATCGACTACGCCCCGGGCTGGCCCGTCATCGACGGCATCGACGGCGACATGACTTTCAACTTCGGCATGCGGGTGGAGGCCCAGCGGGGCAATATCCTGGGCACCCGGATCGGCCCGGTGACGGTGGAAATCCCCGATTTCGACGCCAAGAACCAGATGCTCCTGGTCAAGGGGGCGGTGGAGGGGCCGACCTCGGAATTCCTGCGTTTCATCGACTTGAGCCCGGTGGGCGACAAGATCGACAACTTCACCGAGGACATGCGGGCCGCCGGCAATGGCCACCTGGATCTGCGCCTCGACATGCCCCTGCAGCGCATCCCCGACACGAAAATCCAGGGGGAATACCTGTTCCAGAACAACCTGGTGACGGTGATGCCCGGCCTGCCGCCGGTGACCCAGGTCCACGGCCGCCTGCGCTTCACCGAGAATTCCCTGGCGGCGCCGGAAATCACCGGCATCGCCCTGGGCGGCCCGGTGCGAATCTCCGTCAAGAACGAGGGGGATCGGGTCAATGTGCTTATGGGCGGCACCGCCACCGTCAAGGAGGCTCGGCGCCATTTCGACCTGCCCATCCTGGATTACGTCTCCGGCAGCACGGCCTGGAAGGGCGAGGTCCGGGTGCGGAAGAAGACGGCGGACATCGTGGTGGAATCGGGGCTCAACGGCATTTCCTCCAGCCTGCCGGAGCCCCTCAACAAGACCGCCGGCTCGGCGCTTCCCCTGCGCTTCGAGAAGAGGAACCTGCCGGACAATTACTACCGGGACGGCGTCCCCCGGGACCAGATCCGGGTTTCCCTGGGCAAGGCCGCAGAGGCGATGGTCGTCCGCCGCAAGGAGGGCGACGCCATGGTCCTGGAGCGGGGGGCCGCGGCCCTCGGCGACAACCTGCCCAGCCTGCCCGAAAAAGGCGTGGTCGCCCAGGTTTCCGTGCCCCGCCTGGACGTGGATTTCTGGCGCCGCGTCTTGGCCGGCAGCGGGAATGGCAATGGCAGCAACGGTGGAGGCCGGAACGGGACTTCGGTCGCCGGTCTGATCACCCGGGTCGCCGTGAAAACCCCCGCCATGCGCCTCATGAGCCGGGACTACGCCAATGTGGAGATGAGTCTGCGGCCCCGGGAGGGCGGCTGGCAGATCGGTCTCTCCACCAAGGAGGCGGTGGGCGATATCTTCTGGCGGGAATCGGCCGGCGGCTGGGTCCAGGCGGACTTCAAGCGTCTGGCCGTGCCGGCCGAAACCAAGGTGGAGGCGGGCGCTCAGGAGGTGCTGGACACCCTGCCGGGCATGGATATCAAGGTGGCTGATTTCTCCCTGGGGGACAAGCGCTTCGGTCGCCTGGAACTCAAGGCCCACAACGACGCCGGGGTCTGGTACCTGGACAATGTCGCGGTCGCCAACCCGGACGCCACCTTGAAGGGCAAGGGCCAGTGGAACAGCGCCGGCCGGCAGCAGACCCGGCTCAATTTCGAGTTGGTATCCGGCGACGCCGGCAAGCTCCTCGACCGGCTGGGCTACCCGGGGTCGTTGAAGCGCGGCACGGTCAAGCTGAACGGCGACCTTTCCTGGGAGGGAGCGCTTACTTCCATTCACTACCCGACCCTGAGCGGGGAGATGGGGCTGTCGGCGGGCAAGGGCCAGTTCGCCAAGCTGGACCCGGGCCTGGGTAAGCTCCTCGGCCTCCTTTCCCTGCAATCCCTGCCCCAGCGCCTGACCCTGGATTTCCGGGATATTTTCAGCGAGGGCCTGGCCTTCGACAGCATCGAGGCCCGCCTGGCGGTCCGCAACGGGGTGATGCGCACGGTGGAAGACCTCAAGATCGACGGCCCGGCCGCCCGCATCCTCATGAAGGGGCAGACCGACATCAAGAACGAAACCCAGGACATGCTGGTGACGGTGCAGCCCCAGATGGGCAACGCCGTCTCGGTCGGGGCCCTGCTCATGGCCCATCCGGTGGTGGGCGTCGGGGTGGCGGTAGCCGACAAGCTCTTCCAGAACCCCCTGAGCAAGGTGTTCAGCTACCAGTACCATGTCACCGGTACCTGGAGCGATCCCAAGATGGAAAAGGTCGGCCGGGAAACCCCGGCATCGGCCCCTGTGCCCAAGTCCGACGAGGCCAAGCCATGAGCGAATACACCCCCCTGAACTGCCGCATCGCCGCCCTCCAGATGGTGTCCGGTCCGGTGGTGGCGGACAACCTGGCGGCCGCGTCCCGCCTGGTGGACGAGGCGGTTGCTCAGGGCGCCCAGCTGGCGGTGCTGCCCGAGTACTTCCCCATCATCGGCGCCGCCGATGCCGACCGGGTGAAGGCCCGGGAGGCCTTCGGCGCCGGTCCGGTCCAGGACTGGCTTGCCGCCACGGCGCAGCGCCACGGCATCTGGCTCTTCGCCGGCTCCATCCCCCTGGAGGCGAGCGGTCCGGACAAGATGCGCAATTCCAGCCTGGCCTTCGACCCGGACGGCAATTGCGTGGCCCGCTACGACAAGATCCACCTCTTCGGCTTCAGGAAGGGCGAGGAGCGCTACGACGAGGCCGCCTTCATCGAGGCCGGCGACAAGCCGGTGGTGGTGGAGACGCCCTACGGCCGGGTGGCTCTCTCCATCTGCTACGATCTGCGCTTCCCCGAGCTGTACCGGTCCCTCGCCCCGGTGGACCTGATCCTCATGCCGGCCGCTTTTACCGAAACCACCGGCCGGGCCCACTGGGAAATTCTGTTGCGGGCTCGGGCGATCGAGAACCAATGCTACCTGTTGGCGGTCGGACAGGGCGGTGTTCACCCCAATGGCCGCATGACCCACGGCAACAGCATGATCGTCGATCCCTGGGGCGAAATCCTGGACCGCAAACTGAAGGGCCCGGGCGTGGTCATCGCCGACCTGGACCACCGCCGCATCGCCGAAATCCGCGAGAGCCTGCCGGCCCTCGCCCACCGCCGTCTCTGATGGAGCCTGAATGAAACAGAACAGCGCCCTGGCGCAAGCCGAACGCCTTCTCCTCAAACCCTTCGACCTGGTCGAAGCCAACCTGTCCCGGACCTTCGGCGAAATCCTGAAGCACGGGGTCGATTACGCTGACCTCTACTTCCAGTATTGCCGCTCCGAGGCATGGAGCCTGGATGAGGGCATCGTCAAATCCGGCAGCTTCTCCATCGACCAGGGAGTCGGCGTCCGTGCTTCCAGCGGCGAGAAGACGGCCTTCGCCTACTCCGACGACATCAGCGCCCGGGCCCTGACCGACGCCGCCGGCGCCGTGCGGGCCATTGCCGCGGCGGGCCAGAGCGGCTCCCTGCCGGTGGCCATGAAGGGGCAGGGCAAGGCCCTGAAACTCTACGGCACCCACGATCCCCTGGATTCCCTGGCGCCGGAAGCCAAGGTCAGCCTCTTGGAACGCCTGGAGCGCTTCGCCCGGGCCCTGGATTCCCGGGTAACCCAGGTCATGGCCTCCCTGGCCGGCGAGTACGAAGTGATCCTGGTGGCCGGTTCCGACGGCCGCCTGGCTGCCGACGTGCGGCCCCTGGTGCGCTGCTCCGTGTCGGTCATCGTCGAGGAAAACGGCCGGCGGGAGCAGGGTAGCGCGGGCGGCGGCGGCCGCTTCGACTACGCCTATTTCACCGACGAGATCCTGGAGCGCTACGCCAAGGAGGCGGTCCACCAGGCGACGGTGAACCTCGGCGCCATTCCCGCCCCGGCGGGGCAGATGACCGTGGTCCTCGGCTCCGGCTGGCCCGGCATCCTGCTCCACGAGGCGGTGGGCCATGGGCTGGAAGGGGATTTCAACCGCAAGGGCAGCTCCGCCTTCTCCGGCCGCGTCGGCCAGCGGGTGGCCGCTCCAGGGGTCACCGTGGTGGACGACGGCACCATCCCGGACCGCCGCGGTTCGCTCAACATCGACGACGAGGGCAACCCGACCCAGCGCACGGTGCTTATCGAGGACGGCATCCTGAAGGGCTACATGCAGGACAGCCTGAACGCCCGCCTCATGGGCGTGGCGCCCACCGGCAACGGCCGGCGGGAATCCTTCGCCCACCTGCCCCTGCCCCGCATGACCAACACCACCATGCTGGCCGGCCAGCATGACCCGGCGGAGATCATCAAGTCGGTGAAGAAGGGCATCTATGCCGCCAATTTCGGCGGCGGCCAGGTGGACATCACCAACGGCAAGTTCGTCTTCTCCATGTCCGAGGCCTACCTTATCGAGGATGGCAAGGTCACCCAGCCCATCAAGGGCGCCACCCTCATCGGCAACGGCCCGGATGCCCTCACCAAGGTGTCCATGATCGGCAACGACATGCGTCTCGACCCGGGCGTCGGCACCTGCGGCAAGGACGGCCAGAGCGTGCCGGTGGGCGTCGGCCAGCCGACCCTGCGCATCGATGGCCTCACGGTGGGCGGCACGGGCTGAGCCCGGCGCGGGCCAGTCTCCCGAACATCGATGGGTGGCTTTTCTGGGGCCGCCCATTTTTTTGTCCGCTGGCCGTCCGCTTCCCTTTATTCGGGAGCCAAGCCTGGAGTATCATGCCGGGCTGATAATTCCTAAGATCAGATACGTTGGAGGGGATATGGGTAAGGTTTGGAGAGCCTTCTGTTTGCTGGCCTTGTCGTCGGCGGCCTGGGGCGCGCAGCCCCCGGCGGCGCAGCCTGCTGCCGCTGCTGCTGCGATGCCGATCCAGGAACGGCTGAAGGTGGTGTCGGCTGATCCGGCTGCGCTGAAGGCGGCGGTAGATGCCGGCAAGAAGGCCAGTTTCTTCTGTGCCAACTGCCATGGCGAGGACGGCAACAGCAAGATTCCCGAAGTGCCCAACCTGGCGGGCCAGAATCCCTCCTACCTCCTGGAGCAGATCCGCAAGTTCGGCGCCGGCGAGCGCAAGGATCAGTTCATGCAGGGCATGATCAAGGTGCTCAAGGAAGAAGAGCGCATGCAGATCGCCCTCTACTACGCCAATTCCGCAGT
The DNA here is from genome assembly GCA_050259815.1 of Actinomycetota bacterium. GTDB lineage: Bacteria > Pseudomonadota > Gammaproteobacteria > Burkholderiales > Rhodocyclaceae > JAGTRP01. The sequence goes on from JBLNBI010000387.1 coordinate 8,291, forward strand.
CCCGCCGGGTCGGGGCGATGCCAGCCTGGGCGCCCGGGGCAAGGAACTCTTCAACCGCTTGTGCGTCCGCTGCCACGGCGAGCAGGCCCGGGGCAACGAGACCATTCCCCGCCTGGCCGGCCAGAAGATGCCCTACCTGCAGACTTCCATCACCCGCTATCGGGACAAGACCGGCGAGCGCAACAATCAGTTGATGGCCATCGCCACGGCTCCCCTCAAGAACGACGAGATCGCCGCCATCACCCACTACCTGACGCAGCTGCCCTAAAAGAGCGTCATTTGCCGATCCGCCGGGCGTTCCGGCGGAGTCGGCGGAACGAAATGGCCGCAGTCCAACTGCGGCCATTCGTTTTTCAGGCCGAGGCGCCGGCAGGCCAGTTCGAAGCGCTGGCGGATGAGGCTGGCGTAGTGCCCGAGGCCGGTCATGCGGCTGCCGAAATTGGGGTCGTTGGCCTTGCCGCCCCGCAGGTCGTAGAGCACATGCATGACCCGGGCCGCCTTTTCCGGGGCGTGCCACCCCAGCCAGTCCTTGAACAGGCCCGCCACCTCGTGGGGCAGGCGCAGCAGGGTATAGGCCGCCGTCGTGGCGCCGTGCTCCTTGGCGGCGGCCAGCAGCTTTTCCAGTTCATTGTCGTTGAGGGCCGGGATGAGGGGCGAGACGAAGGCCGCCACCGGTACGCCGGCCTCCGCCAGTTCGGCCATGGCCTGCAGCCGCGCCCGGGGCGCGCTGGCCCGGGGCTCCAGCTTCCGGGACAGTTCGTTGTCCAGGCTGGTGAGGGAAACGCAGACCTGGGCCAGGTTGCCGCGGGCGAGTTCCGTCCACAAGTCCTTGTCCCGGACAATGAGGGCGGACTTGGTGACCACCGACACCGGGTGGCCGGTTTCCAGCATCACCTCCAGCACCGCCCGGGTGATGCCGAGCTTCCTTTCCACCGGCTGGTAGGCGTCGGTGGCGGTGCCCAGGGCGATGGGCGAGCAGCGGTAGCCGGGCTTGGCCAGCTCGGCCCGCAGAAGTTTCGCGGCGGCCGGCTTGTGGAAAATCTTGGTCTCGAAATCCAGGCCAGGGGAGAGCCCGAGCCAGGCGTGGGTGGGCCGGGCGTAGCAATAGACGCAGCCGTGTTCGCAGCCCCGGTAGGCATTCAGGGACTGGTCGAAAGGCAGGTCGGGGGAGTCGTTGCCGGAAAGGACCGACTTGGCGGTATCCACCAGGAGTTCGGTGCGGGGGGCGGACGCCTCCTCGGCAAACCAGCCGTCATCCTCCAACCGCCGGGTGGTGCTGGAGAAGCGGTGTTCGACATTCTCGGCGGTGCCGCGGCCCTTCTGGGGCGAAGGCGGCAGCCCGGAATCGGGATGGCGGTCGAAA
>JBLNBI010000388.1:0-2503 GCA_050259815.1 Actinomycetota bacterium
TAGCTGCCGTGGGTGATGAGGAGGATGCCGATCATGAGGGCTATTCTAACCTCATGCCTCCCCTCTTCGGGGAATCAGAAGAACTGCTTGAAATACCCCTTGCCGTCGGGCCACTCGCAGAATTTGGCCGACACGGCGTAGAGCTGCTCGCCCGGCAGCAGCTTCATCGGGCTGGAGGGCTTCGCGCCTTCCACGGTGGCGTATTCCCGGGTTTCGCAATTGACCATGTACTTGCCGACCACATCCGGCACCACAGGATCGGCCGAACGATAGACGGTGAAGGAAAGCACGTCACCGTTGCGGACGAGCTTTTCCGGCTCGTAGTAGCCCTTCATCCCGTCCATGGGTTGCCGGTAGGGCTTGTCGGTGCTGCCCCATTGCACGGTTCCCTGGGCGATGGCGAGGGCCGGCATGAGTAGGGCGAGGAAGACTAGCGGCTTTCGAGTCATGATCATTGCTCCGGTCTGCGTTGGGGCACGGACGGCGCAGGGCCGGCCATGGCCAGGACATGGTGATAAATGCCAGTATAAATCTTCCCCGGCGCTACGCCACCGGGGCACTGTGAAGCATTCCACAGTCGGCAGGAATCACCGGCGCCCGCCCAGGATGGAACCCAGAACGCCGCGCAGAACCTGCTTCCCCAGCTCCCGGCCGATGGTGCCGGCAACGCCCCGGGCCGCGCTCTTGGCGGCGGCTTCCAGCACACCTTCCCGGCGATTGCCCTTGCCCCCGCCCAGGAGGTCCCCCAGGCCGCCGAAGAAGCCGCCCGATTCCTCCCGGGCCGGCTCGGGAACCGGGACGCGTGGCGTCGGGGTCGGCCGGGTCGGGGCGGGCGTACCGGCGCCATTGCCCCAGGCATTGGCATCCGCAGGCCGGGAAGGCGCCGCCGGCGGCGGGATTGCGCCGGGCGCGGGCGACCGCTGAGTGGCAGCCGGCTTGCCTTTCAGCATTTCGTAGGCAGACTCCCGGTCGATACTCTGGCCGTAGGTCGCCAGCAAGGGAGAGCCCTGGATGACGGCGGTACGCTCGGCGGAGGTGACGGGGCCGAGGCGGGAAGCCGGCGGAAAGATGACGCTGCGCTCGACCACGTTGGGGCGCCCCTTGTCGTCCAGGAAAGACACCAGGGCCTCGCCAACCCCCAGTTCGGTGATGGCCGCTGCCGCGTCGAACTTCGGGTTGGCCCGCATGGTCTGGGCGGCTGCCTGGACAGCCTTCTGGTCCCGGGGGGTGAAGGCGCGCAGGGCATGCTGGACCCGATTGCCCAGTTGGCCGAGGATCTTCTCCGGCACGTCGAGGGGATTCTGGGTGACGAAATAGACGCCGACGCCCTTGGAGCGAATGAGCCGCACCACCTGTTCCACCTTGTCGGTGAGGGCCGGGGGGGCATCGTTGAAGAGGAGGTGAGCCTCGTCGAAGAAAAAGACCAGCTTGGGTTTGTCCAGGTCGCCGGCCTCCGGCAGGCGCTCGAACAGTTCCGCCAGCAGCCAGAGCAGGAAGGTGGAATAGAGCAGCGGGGACAGGTACAGCTTCTCCGCGGCCAGTACATTGATGACGCCCCGGCCGTTGGCATCGACCTGCATGAGGTCCGCGATGTCGAGCATGGGCTCGCCAAAGAAGACCTCGCCCCCTCCCTGCTCCAGGGTCAGCAACCCGCGCTGGATGGCACCGATGGAGGTGGAGGCAATGTTGCCGTACTCGCTGGTGAAGCTCTTGGCGTTCTCCCCGACGTGCTGGACCATGGCCCGCAAATCCTTGAGGTCCAGGAGCAGGAGGCCGTTGTCGTCGGCAATCTTGAACACCAGTTGCAGCACCCCGGTCTGGGTCTCGTTGAGATTCAGGAGGCGGGACAGGAGCAGCGGCCCCATGTCGGAAATGGTGGTCCGCACCGGGATGCCGGCCTCGCCGAACACGTCCCAGAACACCACCGGATTGGCGAAGGGGGTGAAGCCTTCCAGGCCCAGTTCCTTGATCCGCGCCTCCAGCCGCGGGGTCACGGTACCGGCCGCAGCCATCCCGGACAGGTCGCCCTTCACATCGGCCATGAACACGGGAACGCCGGCGTAGGAAAGGCGCTCGGCCATGGACTGGAGGGTCACCGTCTTGCCGGTGCCGGTGGCGCCGGTGACGAGACCGTGGCGGTTGGCCATCTGGGGCAGAAGCGCCGGATAGCCGTCTTCGGATTTGGCGAGATAGATGGGTTCGGCCATGACTGGAATCTGGAGAATGGAATAGGGGAATTCTACGGCAATCGGGCGGTAGAGCCTCCGGCACCCGGAGGATCGATGTTGGACAGGCCGGCCCCCTGCCGTTCAAAAGAAAAACGGCCGGCCGATGGGAATCGACCAGCCGTTGGCAGCAATCGCTTCAGCCCGATACGGGCCGAGCCGGATTACTTGCCGCCGATGACGCCGGCTTCGTTGGCGGCGGTGTTGTTCTTGCCCACGGCCACGGCGGTGGCGTTCTTCTGGCTGGCCTTGATGTTGGTGTTGCCCTGGATCTGGGT
>JBLNBI010000389.1:0-8062 GCA_050259815.1 Actinomycetota bacterium
CGGGGGCTGGCGTCCTTCCTGATGGCGCCCAGGGTGGCTTCGTCGTAGGACTCTATCCCCAGTAAAAAGCGCACCACCCCGGCCTTGCGGTAGAGATGAAGGATGTCCGCGTCCCGGACGATGTCCCCGGCCCTGGTGGAACCGACCAGGGTGAGGTCCACGTTCTCGGCGATGAGGGCTTCCAGGAAGGCTTTCCAGGCCTGCCGGGAGCCGGTGGGCAGCTCGTCGGCAAAATTGACCAGCCGGACGCCGTATTCCCGGTACAGGTGGGCCAGCTCCTTGGCGAAGCGCACCGGGTCCCGGTGCCGCCAAGTCCGCCAGAAGGCCCGCTGGCCGCAGTAGTTGCAGAGATACGGGCAGCCCCGGGAGAACTGCACCACCACCGCCTTGCGCCCGCCCCAGTAGGAATAGCGGTCGAAGTCGATCAGCTCCCAGCCCACCCGGTAGGCGTCCAGGTTCTCGATGGGGTCGGCCAGGCCGGAGGTGGTGGGCCCGATGCCGCTCATCCACGCCAGCCCCGGCACGCCCCAGCATTCACGGCCCTCGGCGATGCACCCGGCCAGGGCCAGCGCCGTGCGCTCGCCCTCTCCCCGCACGATGTAATCCACCTCGGGGCATTCCCGCAGCACATCCCGCCAGTGGTAGGTGGGGAATACCCCGCCATAGACGATCACCACCTCCGGCAAGTCGGCCTTGATGAGGCGGACCAGCTCGGCGATGGTGGGATGGGCCGAGGTGGAGCCGGCGTGGCCGACCATGACGATGCGGGGCGCAGCCGCGACCACCCGGGCGACGGTCTCGGCGCTTGGCAGGGGTTCGATGTCGGCATCCAGCAACTCCACCGGGAAGCCCGCATCCAGCAGGGGGCCGCCGATGGAGAGCAGCCCCAGGGGCGGCAGGTGGTCGTCCGGCACCCGGCTGCCGATGGCGGTATGGGGCGGGTTGAGGAGAAGAATCTTGCAGTCCGAGCGGTCCATGGCGGCCTCCTTGAGAAGGGATGGCGCCACTATCCAACCGGGCGGAGAAGGGATGATGAAGCGGACGGGGTGGGATTGTGAAGAGAGGGTGAAGCACCCAAGTGGCGAGATCAGAAACCCGCCTCCCGCTGGATCAGCGCGATGGCCGCCCGCAGGTAACGCCAACCGGGAGCCGCCCAACTGCCCGCGATGACCACCCGCCCCCGCCAGGCGTGCTGCCGGGCGCCGTCGGGCCCTTCGGTGGCCTTCAGGGAAACCCGGTAGACGGGCCGCTCGGGATAGAGGGCACCGGCTTTTTCCCGCGCCACGATGCCGCCGCCGAACTGGGCGGCGAGCTCGGCTTCCGGCAGCACCCGGGTCGCATCCCCATCGATGCCGGCGACCTCGAGGCTGACCACGGCCCCGCCCGGCGTATCGGCATAGAACCTTGCCCCATCGCCGACGGCGACCCGGCTCACCTCATCCTCGTCCAGGTAGGCGACTGCCGCCAGGCCCTGGTCGGCGACCAGGCGGGCTATGGGTTCCCGGTGGCTCACCCAATCCCCCGGCCGCAGGTCGGCCGCCAGGTCGCGCAATACGCCGGAATAGGGGGCGACCGGCGCGTAACGCGCCGCTTCGGCCTGAATGGCGGCCACTTCCGCCTCGGCGACGCCCAGTTGCTCCTGCAAACTCTGCCATTGGCCCCGCAACTCGCTGTCGAAGGCGCCGGCGGAGGCCTGCCAGCGCAGCCGCTGGGCCCGGGCGACGGCGGCGGCAAGGCGGCTTTCCAGTTCCGGGGCGGCAAGCTTCAGGAGCTGGGCGCCGGCTTCCACATGCCCGCCTTCGGCGACCGGCAGGGCCTCGACCTGAGCATGGGGCGGCGCGTAGATGACCCATTGCGCCGCCGGGCGCAGCAGGCCGGCAGCCGTAATGCGGGTCGGCCAGGGCACGGCCAGGAGCAGGAGCGCAGCCAGGGCGATGGCGGCGCTGAGCCGGGCCCGGGGCCGCTGACGAAGCTGGGGCCAGGCGGCCCGCCAAATCCGGACTTCCCGATAGATGGGCAGCAGGACGAACCAGCCGATTTCCACGGCAAACAGGAGAATCCCCACGGCCTTGATGAAGAAGGCATAAACCAGGGCGGCAATGCCGAGGAAGACGACCAGGCGGTAGGCCCAGGTGGCGTAGGCGAACAGGATGAGGCCGGCCTGGCGGTGGGGCGGAAAGGTTTCCGGAGGCGGAGCCCCCAGGGCGAACAGGCGCTCCCGCAGGTCCCAGCGGGCCAGGGCGAAGGCGCGGTTGTGGAGATTGGGGATGCCGAGCCAGTCAGAGAGCAGGAAGTAACCGTCGAAGCGCATGAAGGGGCTGGCGTTGATGGCAAGGCTGGCAATCCAGGTGGTGGCCGCCAGGATGAAGGCCAGGGAGCGGGGGCCGCCTTCAGGCAGGACGGCCCAAGCCAGGGTCGCCCAGGCGGCGACCGCCAGTTCCGTCAATACGCCGGCCGCCACCACGGCCAGGCGCTGCCGGCGGTCGGTGAGCTTCCAGGCATCGTTGGTGTCGGTATAGGCCACCGGCCACAGCACCAGGAAAGCCACGCCCATGGCCGGCACCCGGCAGCCCAGGCGCTTGGCCGTGAAGGCATGCCCCAGCTCGTGCAGCACCTTGACCGCCACCAGGACGGCGCCGTAGCCCGCCAGCCCGGACCAGGTCAGGGTATCCACCAGGGTGGCGGCAAAGCGCTCCCACTGGCGATAGATTTCGACCAGCCCCCAGCCCAGGGCGGCCAGGGTCAGGTAGAGGAACTGCCGGGAATAGAAGAAATCCACCCGGCCGGCCCAGCGCCCCAGCCAGCCGTCCGGCCGGACCAGGGGAATGCGGAAGAACAGGTAATTGTGGAGCAACTGCTTGCCCAGGCTGCCCCGCAGCTTTTCCCGGCGACCGGCCATCTCGGCGGCGGCGCCGACGGGCTGCTGGAGCAACTGGTTGTCCCGGCAGAAGGCGATGGCGTCTTCGACATCGCCCACGTCCATGGAGAGGGTAGTATCCCGGGCGATCTCGGCGGCAATGGCGGCGGCGTCCCCCAGGTGCCAACGGCTCAACACCTCGAAGGTCGGCCAGTCGATCTGGAAGAACTGGTTGCGTACCGGATCGTGCAGGGTATGGCTGGGCTGCCCGTCGGCCAGCACCGGCCCGGGCAGGAGGGCCAATTCCTCGCGCAGCGGCGGCAGGCCCATCACACCCCCACGGCCTGGCGTATGGTCGCCAGGGGCCGGCGCAGCATCCAGTAGATAAGGGGAACCCAGCCGCCCTTGATCTTGGCCGTGCCCTTGAGGCCGATGCGCTGGCCGGCGGGCGCGTCGAGCCGGGCCCGGACGCGGTAGGCGTAGGCCCCCTCCGGCCGTAGCGTCGCATCGTGGGCCGCATAACGCACCCGCGCATCCAGGGATGAAAGGGGGCTGGCCGCCAGGTAGAGGCTGACTGCGGCCTGGTCGGGCAAGGTGATGGCGTCGCCGATGGGCACCCAGGCCTCCACCTCCACATCCCCCGGCGAGGCGACGCGCATGATGCGCTCCCCGGTCTGGACGGGCTTGCCGATCCACTCGCCGGGGTCGTCGAAAAGGGCGATGCCGTCCTGGGGCGCCGTCACCCGGGCGCGTTCGAACTGGTCCTTGAAGTAATCCGCTTCGGCACGCTTTTCCTCGATCTTGCCCAACAGGGTGGCCAATTGGGCCTTGGCCTTGGCGTCCGCGACGGCCTGCTGGGCGTATTGGCGATATTCGGCCTGGGCCGTGGCCAGGGCCTGGGTCGCCACTTCGCGGCGGGCCTCGATGGCGGCCTCGTCAAAGGAGAACAGGGGCTGCCCCGCCTTGACCGGCTCGTTGGGCTGCACATGGAACTGCCCCACCACCCCGTCCATCGGGGCGCGGATGACCGCTGGATTGGCGGGCACCAGTTCGCCGGGAGCCAGGATGGACAGATGCACCGGAAAAAGGAGTATCGCCGTGACGGCCGCCGAGAGCCTCGCCCGTTTCTGCCTCCACAGCGGCAGGCCGGACTGGGGGGCAATGGCGTCCCGAAGCCGCTGCCTCAGGCGCGGCCAGGACCAGGGAAGCGAGGGCGTCCGCGCCGTCCAGGCGTGGTGCCAGGTGGCGATCCACTCCCCCAGCAGGGCCATGGCCGGCTCGGACCAGGGAAGGTCGGACGCCAGGACAAGGCCGCCGGGGCCGCCCTGCTCCGCGGGGGCCTGGAAGGGCAGCCACAGGGCATGGGGCGGCAGCCATTCGTCCCACTCCCTGGCCAGTTCGGCAGGCAGCTGGATGGGCTCGACGGCGGCAGGCAGGCCGTACTCCTCCCGCAGGAAGCGGCAGACGCGGCCCAGCCACTGGGCATAGGGTGCATTGGCTTCCGGCTGGACGACGCCCGACAGGGCCTCGATGCCCCCGTCCGCGAACCACAGGGCCGCCTGCCGGTAGGGACAGAGGGCCCGGGTGTCGTTGACGGCCATGAAGGCCAGTTCAGCCGTGCTGTCCGCCTGCCGGGCGCGGCGGGACAGGTCGAGAAGCTGCAGCAGCGGGTTCGCCGCCGCAGCCAGGTCCATCGGGTTCAAACGCTATTCCTCGATACCGCCGCGGCATGGGCGGCCAGGTGCCCGAGCCTGCCGGCAGGGCGAGCGGCCAGGCGGATCTGCTCGCTCAACCCGATCCGTCCCGGGCTTTCCTGCCCGGCCTGCCGATTGCCGCCGACGCGGATCTTGAAGGTGGTCACCACCATCCGGCCGTCGGTGTCCCGGGCGCTCAACCGGACGGTCAGCTCGCCGGAGACGCCGGGGGGTGGGTTGGCAACGAAGGTGCCCTTGGCGGCGTCGAACCGGATCCAATTCGGCAGCGGCCGACCGTTTGCCTGCATGGCGGAGAGCTGGAGGGCCCCGTCGGCGCCGAAGCCGATGAAGGTATCGGCCGGAATGCGGATTTCAGCCCCCTGCCCGGCCGGCAGGGTCTGGTCCGCCATGGGACGGCCGAGTTGCAGGCCCGCATCCCCGGCCCCGGGGCTGTAGCGGACTTCGGACGGGGAAACGCCCCGTTCGCCCCCGAATGAAAGCGGCATGCCGCCCAGGATGCGCTCCGTTTGCGGTGCGAGGAAAGGTGCGGGAGCGGGGAGCTGCGCCGGTGCAGGCGGGATGCCCATGGGCTGCGCGAGGGGTGGAGCGGGCGGCACACCAGGCTGGGAATCAAGCACCCGGGCAATGACCACCACATCGAGCTTGCCGGAAGCGGTGCTGGCATTCCCCGCCGCATCGATGGCGGCGACCGAGACGGTATAGGAATTCCCCGGGACCAGCGCCAGGCGGCCGCTGGCCGGCACGGCGGTGGTCAGATCGAGTTGCCAGGCCCCATTGACGGGAATGACGGTATAGGTCGCCCCGCCGACGGTGACGGCGAGGGTTCCCTCGTTGGCGGTGCCGGTGAGGGTGGGCGTGGTACTTCCGGTGACCAGGGGGGCCACGGTGATGGCCGGCGCCGCCGTATCGACGGTGACCGCCAGCCCGGCGGACGCTGCGGAGACGTTGCCGGCCCCATCGGTCGCCCTGGCGGTCAAGGTATGGACGCCGGCCGACAGGGCCGAGGCGGTGATCGACCAGCGGCCCGAGCCATCGGCGGCGGCCGAGCCCAGCACCGTGGTGCCGTCGGTGTCGTAGAGGGTCACCGTACTGCCGGCCTCCGCCGTGCCGGTGACGGTGGGCGTGGTGATCCGGGTGAGGTCGTCGCTGCTGGAGGCGCCGCTGTCCGAGGCAGCGATCAGGTCCGGGGCGGACGGTGCCCCCGGTGCGGCAGTGTCGATGGTGACGACCAGCCCGGCGGAAGCGGCGGAAGTGTTCCCGGCCCCGTCGGTCGCCTTGGCGGTCAGGGTATGGATGCCAGCCGACAGGGCCGAGGCAGTGATGGACCAGCGGCCCGAGCCATCGGCGGTGGCCGTGCCCAGCATCGTGGTGCCGTCGGTGTCGTAGAGGACGACCGTGCTGCCGGCCTCGGCGGTGCCGGTGACGGTCGGCGTGGCGACCCGGGTGAGCCTGTCGCTGCTGGAGATACCGCTGTCCGAGGCGGCGGCCAGCACCGGCACCCCCTGCGCAGATGGCGCGGAGGTGTCGATGGTGACGGCGAGCCCGGCGGAGGCGGCGGAAGTGTTCCCGGCCGCGTCGGTCGCCTTGGCCGTCAGGGTATGGTTGCCCTCCGACAGGGCCGACGAGGTGATCGACCAGCGGCCCGAGCCATCGGCGGCCGTCGTGCCCAGCACCGTGGTGCCGTCGGTGTCGTAGAGGACGACCGTGCTGCCGGCCTCGGCGGTGCCGGTGAGGGTGGGCGTGGTGATGCGGGTGAGGTTGTCGCTGCTGGAGATGCCGCTGTCCGAGGCAGCGGCCAGGTCCGGGGCGGCCGGAGCGTTGGGAGCCGCCGTATCCAGGGTGTAGGCCTGGGAATAGACGGTGCCGTCGTTGCCGGCGGCGTCGGTGACCTTGAGCTTCAGGGTGCCGCTGCCGGCCAGGGTGACGCCGTTCCAGGTCAGGGTGGTGCCGGCCACCTTGCCGGTGATGTCTGTCCAGGTGGCGCCGTTATCCAGGGAACCATAGACGACATCCGTGCCGGCGGGCGCCCCGCTCAGGGTGGCGGTGAGTGTCTGGCCGGCGGTGGCGGTGATGAAATCGGAGCCGCTGCTGCCGGTATCCGCCGACAAGGCCAGGTTGCTGAAGGTGATGACCGGCGCCGTGGTATCGACGACGATGGCCTTGTTGGCCCCCAGGGAGCCGGCCGCTCCCGGCACGAACAGGGACAGGAGGGCATCCTGGTGCGAGCCGTTGGTGTCCTTGATGGTGGCGCCGTTCAGGGACAGCGCCGCCGCCGAGGCGTAGTCCAGGTCGGCCGAGTTGTCGCCCGCCCCCACCGTGTAGGCGAAGGTCAGGGTGGTGGAGCCCGAGCCGCCCTGGTAAGTGGCCGTCCCGCCGCCGCCCAGGGCCAGGGTCGGCGTGCCGCCGGTGGTATCCACATTCACCGCCGTGCTGAAGGTGACGGTGAGGGTGATGGTGGCGCCGGCCTTGTAGTCGCCGTCGGCGGTGGAGGAAGTGACGTTCAGGATGCTCGGCTGGGAGGCGTCCACCTTGACGGCGGTGGTGCTGCCGATGCTGTTCAGGGAGAGGGTCGCATCGTTACCGGCGGCGTCGCGGAGCGTCCCACCATTGGTAACCAGGGCGGCGACGGCGATGCCGGTGGTGTCCCTTTCGCCATTGCCGACGGAATGGCGGAAGACCAGGGACGAAGTGCCCGAGCCGGAAACATAGTCGGCATAGACGGTGCCGCCCGTATCTAGCCAGATGGCGATACGCGGCGTGCCGCCCGCGGTATCGACCGTGACCGCTTCGGAGAAATTGACCGTGAAGTCGAGGTTCTGGCCGTTGTAGTAGGTGCCGTTGGCCGGAACCGTGACCGAGTTGACCGTGGGGGCGGTGGTATCCACCAGCACGCCGGCCGTGCTGGCCACGCCGTTGAGGGTCAGGGTCAGCCCGTTGCCGGCGGCGTCGGTGAGGATGCTGCCATTGCTTTGCAGGGCCAAGACCGTGATGCCGTCACTGTCGGTTTCGCCGGCCTGGATGGTGTAGGTGAAGACGAGCGCAGAGCTGCCCGAGCCGGAGGCGTAGGCGGCGTAGCGCGTGACCCCGCCGATATCGAGGGCCAGGCTCGGCATCCCGCCGCCGTTCACCGTGATCGCCTCGCCGGCATTGACCGTGAAGCTCAGGGTCTGGCCCTCCTTGTAGCTGCCGTTGGCCGGGACGGACACCGAAGCCACCCCGGGCGCCGTCGTGTCGATGGTGACGGCCAGGCTGGCGGAGGCGGACGAAACGTTGCCGGCGGCATCGGTGGCCTTGGCGGTCAGGGTGTGGGCACCGGCGGAAAGGACGGACGAGGTGATGGACCAGGTGCCGCCGGTGGCGGTGGTGGAACCCAGGACCGTGGTGCCGTCGGTGTCGTACAGGGTGACCGTGCTGCCGGATTCGGCGGTGCCGGTGAAGGTGGGCGTGGTGTTGCTGGTGAGGTTGTCGGTGGCCAGGATGCCGCTGTCGG
>JBLNBI010000390.1:0-4275 GCA_050259815.1 Actinomycetota bacterium
TCCGGGGCCATGCCGGCGGAGGCGCTGGTGTCCTGGATCAGGCAGAATACGCCGGCCTGATTTCCCACCCCCGCCGCCCATGTACCCGATCCGCTACGTCGAACCGGTCTATCGCCCGCCCAGCGAGGCCCAATCCCTCATCCTGCCGGTGACCGACGGCTGCTCCTGGAACCACTGCACCTTCTGCGAGATGTACACCGATCCCCAGAAGCGCTTCCGGGCCCGGGACGAGGCGGAGGTGCTGGAATCCATCCGCCGCTGCGGGGAAACCTTCGGACAGGACGTACGCCGGGTCTTCCTGGCGGACGGCGACGCCCTGGTCTTGCCCACCCGCCGGCTGCTGGCCATCCTGAACGCTATCCGGGAGCACCTGCCGGCGGTGCATCGGGTGTCCGCCTACTGCCTGCCCCGCAACCTGCGCAAAAAATCGGCGGCGGAGGTGAAGGAACTGGCCGAGGCGGGCCTGAAGCTCGTCTATGTGGGCGCCGAATCCGGCGACGACGAGGTACTGGAACGGGTGAACAAGGGTGAAGCCTTCGCCTCCACCCGGGACGCCCTGGAGAAACTGGGCGAGGCCGGCATCGGCCGCTCGGTGATGATCCTGAACGGCCTGGGGGGCCCCGCCCTCTCCCGCCAGCACGCCGAGAATTCAGCCCGGCTCATGAACGCCACCCAGCCCGAATACCTCTCCACCCTGGTGGTGAGCTTCCCCTTGGGCGAAGAGCGCTTCCGGGCCGGTTTCCCGGGCTGGGAGCCCCTTTCCCAGCGGGGCCTGTTCGAGGAGATGGAAACATTCCTCTCCACCCTGGAACTGGAGCGCACGGTCTTCCGCAGCGACCACGCCTCCAACTGGCTGGTGCTGAAGGGCACCCTGGGCGCCGACAAGGAAAGGCTGCTGGCCCAGGTGCGCCAGGCCATCGCCGCCCCCGGGGCTGCCCACCTGCGCCCGGCCTGGGCCCGGGGCCTGTAGTGCGGCCGGCCGCGCCCCGCCGACCGTTTCACATCCTGGTGCTGTGCACCGGCAATTCGGCCCGTTCCATCCTGGCGGAGGGCATCTTCAACCATCTGGGCGAGGGGCGTATCCGGGCCTTCTCGGCGGGCAGCCGGCCGGCCGGCTACGTCAATGCCACCGCCCTGGAAACCCTGGCCAGGCATGGCATCCGCCTGCCCCAGCAGCCGACGAGCAAGTCCTGGGACGAATTCGGCAAGCCCGGGGCAACCGCCATGGATTTCATCGTCACCGTCTGCGACAGCGCCGCCCGGGAGTCCTGCCCCGTCTGGCCGGGGCATCCGGCCACCGCCCACTGGGGCATCCCGGACCCCGCCCACGTGGAGCCCCTGGCCGCCCGCCGGGCCGCCTTCGAGGTGGCCTACGGCCAGCTGGAGCGCCGCATCAAGGTCTTCCTGGCCCTGCCCCTGGAAACCATGGCCCCCAAGGAATTGAAGGCGGCAGCCCGCCGCATCCATGAGATGGCGGACAAGCCGGTCAGAAAGCCTGATCCCAGCGAATCGACAGACGAATGGCCGAGTTGATCAGCCCGACCATGCTGTAGGTCTGGACGAAATTGCCCCACAGCTCCCCGCTGCGGGGGTCGATGTGCTCGGCGAGCAGTCCGTGGCGGTTGCGGCAGGCCAGCAGTTTCTCGAACAGGGCCCGGGCTTCGTCCCGCCGGTCCATTGCGGCCAGGGCGTTCACGTACCAGAAGGTGCAGATGAGGAAGGCGTTTTCCGGCTCGCCGAAGTCGTCCTTGTCCACGTAGCGGAAAATGAAATCCCCCACCTGGAGGTCCTGGGCGACGGCCTCCACGGTGCCGACGAAGCGCGGGTCCTGGGGATCGACGAAGCCCAGCTCGTGGAGCAGCAGCAGGCTCGCGTCCATGGTGTCGCCGTCGAAGGTGGCGGCGAAGGCATTCCGCTCGGGATTCCAGGCCCGCTCGCAGATGAGCCGGTGGAGGGCATCGGCCCGGTGCTGCCAGTACTCGGCCCGGCCGTGGAAACCCAGGCGCCGGGCGATGCGGGCCAGCCGGTCGCAGGCGGCCCAGCACATGGCCGAGGAGAAAGTGTGCACCTTGGTGGTGCCCCGCAATTCCCAGATGCCCGCATCCGGCTGGTCGCCATAGCGCACCGCCATTTCCCCCAGGACTTCCAGGCGCCGGAACAGGGCCTCGTCCCCCTGCCGGGTGAGGCGCTCGTCGAAGAAAATATGGGTTGCCGCCAGCACGGCCGATCCGTACACGTCGTGCTGGATCTGCTGGTAGGCCTGGTTGCCCACCCGCACCGGGCCGGTGTCCCGGTAGCCCTTGAGGGTCGGCACCACCCACTCGTCCAGCCGGGCCCGGCCGTCGATGGCGTACACCGGCTGCAGGGGGTTGCCCGCCGTGTCGGCGGAGACATTGATGATGTAGGACAGGTAGCGCTCCATGGTCCGGGTTGCCCCCAGGCGGTTGAGCACATTGACCACGAAATAGCCGTCCCGCAGCCAGCAGAAGCGGTAATCCCAGTTCCTTTCGCTCCCCGCCGCCTCCGGGATGGAGGTGGTCATGGCAGCGATGATGGCGCCGGTGTCGTCGTAGGCGTTGAGCTTGAGGGTGATGGCCGCCCGGATGACCTCCTGCTGCCATTCGAAGGGGATGGAGAGGACCCGCACCCACTCCCGCCAGTACTGGGCCGTCTCCTCGAAGAACTGGCGGCCCACTTCGCCGGCCGCGTCGGGCACCGTCTCGTCCGGCCCCAGGAGCAGGGTGATCTGGTCCTCCAGGAAGAAGGGCCGCTCCTGGAGAACAGCGGTGATGGAGGCGTCGGTGGTCAGCCGCAGGGTCAGGTTGGGCATGACGTAGCGGATATGGTGGCTGCCCCAGGTCATGGACGGGCGGCCAGCGCCGTAGTCGTAGGCGGGGCGAAGGCGTACCGTCACCCGGGGGCTGCCGGCGAGGCGCTGGATGCGGCGCACCAGGGTCATGGGCCGGAACATGCGGCCATACTGGCCGAAACGGGGAGCGAAATCGGTGATCTCGATGCAGCCGCCGTTGCGATCGTAGAGCCGGGTAAGCAGGATGGCCGTGTTGGCCAGGTACTGCTGCTCGGAACGTTCGAAGTCCTGGAGTTCGATGGCGAAGAAGCCGTAATCGTCGTTTCCCGTCTTCTCCCGCAGCAGTCCGCAGAACACCGGGTCGGCGTCGAAGCGGGGGAAGCAGGCCCAGACGATTTCCGCCTTGGCGTCGATAAGGGCCCCGATGGTGCAGTTGCCGATGAGCGCCAGATCAAGGGTGTTCATGCTCGCCTCCTATCGCCGATGCCAGCCATTGCCGCACCGCCGCCACATCGTGCAGGCGGCAGCGGGCCCCGGTCTTGCCCGGCCCCACCTTGATGGAGAGGCCGTGCAGCCGGTTCACCACCTGGAAGCCGTGTTCGTCGGTGACGTCGTCGCCGATGAACACCGGCATGCGCCCCCGGAAGGGCTCCTCCTCCATGTATTCCAGGATGGCCGTGCCCTTGTCGAAACCGGCCGGCTTCACTTCCACCACCCGCTTGCCCTTCTGGAGATAAACGTCCTTGTCGCCCGCCACCAGGTGCTTCAGGGTGCGATGGACGTAGCTGGCCAACTGGGGCGCCTGCCGGTAATGGACGGCCAGGGTGAGGCCCTTGTCCTCCAGCCGCAGTCCCGGATGGCGGGCCACCAGGGGGGCAAAATGCTGGGCGATTTCCTCCTTGGCCGCCGTGGGGGCCGCCTGGGTCAGGATGTCGCCGTTGCCGATCCGCCGCTCCAGGCCATGCTGGCCGGCCATGGCGACCTCCATGCCGTTCACCCGGCGGTCCAGGTCGGCCAGGGTGCGGCCGCTGA
Organism: Actinomycetota bacterium; assembly: GCA_050259815.1. Classification (GTDB taxonomy): domain Bacteria; phylum Pseudomonadota; class Gammaproteobacteria; order Burkholderiales; family Rhodocyclaceae; genus JAGTRP01. The sequence goes on from JBLNBI010000390.1 coordinate 3,842, forward strand.
CCAGGGCAAGGGCTCCGTCGCAGGCCCGATGCAGGCGCCAGATCAGGCCCAGGAGACAGTCATCGATGGAGATGCCTTCGGGGGTTTCGGCGATTTCGATCAGGGTTCCGTCCATGTCCAGGAAATAAGCCCAGTCGGTCTGCGGCGGGGGTGGAACCCTGTTCTTTGCTTCTGCCATGGCACCTGATTGCAAGGGAGGGGTGCGGCGGCAACCGGACCTCCCGGCACGCCGCCTACCTGTGCAGGGAGCGCCTAAATCCCTGCAAGTTCCTTGCGGCCGTCAGCGCCGGGTAGCCAGCGCCGCGGCGATCGACTTCAGCCCGGCCAGGGCGCCCATGGCCAGGCCGACGCTGTCCGCCCCGAACACCTCCGGCTCGGTGGGATTGATGCGGATGAGGGGCACCCCAAGGGACTCCCCGTACCAGCGCACGGTG
>JBLNBI010000391.1:0-2966 GCA_050259815.1 Actinomycetota bacterium
AGCAAAAATCCGCCGTTGACAGGGTGAGATTTGCCGTTAAAATTCCCTTCCCCCAACAACCACTTGGATGACTGACGCCATGCAGAGAACGATGCTGAAATCCAAGCTCCATCGCGTGACGACGACCCACTCGGAATTGCATTACGAAGGGTCCTGCGCCATTGACGAGGATTTGCTGGATGCAGCCAATATCCGCGAGTACGAGCAGATCGACATCTGGAATGTCAATAATGGCGAACGGTTCACCACCTATGCCATTCGTGCAGAACGCGGTTCGGGCGTTATTTCCGTGAACGGCTCGGCTGCCCGCAAGGCCGCCCCCGGCGACATCCTCATCATCGCCACCTTCGCCTCCTACAACGAGATCGAACTGGCAAAGCACGAGCCGGAGCTGATCTACGTGGATTCCCAGAACCGGATCGTCCGCCGGGGCCACAAGATCCCGACCCAGGCCGCCGCCTGATCCTTCCGGATCTTCCCCGAAAAACCCGCCCTTGACGGCGGGTTTTTTTATATACAATGGTCCAAAAAACATACCCAATCCACATACGAGGAGACATGGACCATGGGAGTCGTATTCGCCAAGTCCCGCAAGGGCCAGGAGGAGATTGAAACGAAAGCGGGGGGCCTGTCGCCGCGGGTGCGGCGGGTCCTGATTTTCGTGGATGGCAAGCGCACGGTAGACGACCTGCGGGCCATGGTTCAGTCGGACGATCTTCAGCACACCCTGGGGATGCTGGAAGAGGAAGGCTACATCGAGGTCGCCGGGGTGACCAACGCCGCCGGCGCGGTGGCTGCCCCCACCGCCCCCCTGCCACCGGTGACCGCCTTTCGGGAATTGCCGGCCGATCCCGACCCGGTCGCCCTTCAGAAAGCCCGGAATTTCATGGTGAACACCCTCAACGCCTTCGTCGGCTCCCTGGGCGCCAGTTCCCTGCTGGAGCGTATCGACAAGTGCCAGGACCACGTCGCCCTGCGCGCCCAGTTCGACGAGTGGTTCCACGTCATCGTCATGTCCCGGGAAGGCAAGCGGGAAGCGGAGGCCCTGCGCACCAAGCTGCTCGAAGTGATCTGAGCCTTTCCCATCGCACCGCTCCCGCCTGCCGGGAGCCGAATTCACCCGAATTCCAATAACCGAGCGCCACGCTCGGTTTTTTTTAGCAGGTATCAAAGCCTCCCCATACCCCCTCCCCCTACCATCACCTCGCCCAACTATTTCCAGAAAGGGGGATTCAATGAGCGGCGCTTTCACCAAGTCGATGGCGCGCAATATTTTCTACGGGGGGACGGTTTTCTTCTTCCTCCTGTTCCTTGCGCTCTCTTACGACACCCATTCCCAGCTTCCCAAACGCGACATGCGGCAGAACATCACGCCCCAGATCGCCCTCGGCAAGAAGCTCTGGGAGACCAACAACTGCATCGGTTGCCACACCCTGATGGGTGAAGGCGCCTACTTCGCGCCGGAACTGAGCAATGTGGTCGCCCGCTACGGCGACGAGGGCGTCAAGGCCTTCATCCAGGCCCGTCCCAAGGACGGCATCCCGGGCCGCCGCAGCATGCCCCAGTTCAACTTCAACGACGAGCAGCTGGACGCCATCGTGGCCTTCCTCAAGCACGTGAACTCGATCAACGACGCCAACTGGCCGCCCAACATCCAGGGCTGATCGAAAGGGAGATCCGACTATGCAATTCAAGTCCCAAGCGGTTGCAAAACCCTACTTCATCGCGGCTATCGGGCTGTTCGTCGCCCAGATCCTGTTCGGCCTGATCCTTGGCCTGCAGTATGTGATCGGCGACTTCCTGTTCCCGCACATCCCCTTCAACGTGGCCCGCATGGTCCACACCAACGCGCTGATCGTCTGGCTGCTCATGGGCTTCATGGGTGCTGCCTACTACATGATCCCCGAGGAAGCGGAAACGGAGCTGTGGAGTCCGAAACTGGCCATCGCCATGTTCTGGATCTTCCTGGTCGCCGCCGCCCTCACCGTGGTCGGCTACCTGGCGGTTCCCTACGCCACCCTGGCCCAGTGGACCGGCAACGATATCCTGGAAACCATGGGCCGCGAGTTCCTGGAGCAGCCCCTGATCACCAAGGTGGGCATCGTCATCGTCGCCCTGGCCTTCCTCTTCAACATCTCCATGACGGTGCTGAAGGGCAAGAAGACTTCCATCTCCCTGGTCCTGCTCCTGGGCCTGTGGGGTCTGGCGGTGTTCTTCCTGTTCTCCTTCTACAACCCGGTGAACGTCGTCCTCGACAAGTTCTTCTGGTGGTGGACGGTGCACCTGTGGGTTGAAGGCGTGTGGGAACTGATCCTCGGCGCCATGCTGGCCTTCGTGCTGATCAAGACCACCGGCGTCGACCGGGAAGTGATCGAGAAGTGGCTGTACGTCATCATCACCCTGACCCTGATCACCGGCATCATCGGCACGGGCCACCACTACTACTGGATCGGCACCCCGGAATACTGGCAGTGGTGGGGTTCCATCTTCTCCGCCCTGGAACCGATTCCCTTCTTCGCCATGACCGTGTTCGCCTTCAACATGGTGAACCGCCGCCGCCGCGAGCATCCCAACAAGGCTGCCGTGCTGTGGGCGCTGGGCACCGGCGTGATGGCCTTCCTGGGCGCCGGCATCTGGGGTTTCCTGCACACCCTGGCACCGGTGAACTACTACACCCACGGCACCCAGATCACCGCGGCCCACGGCCACATGGCTTTCTACGGCGCCTACGCCATGGTGAACCTGTGCATGATCTCCTACGCCATGCCCATCCTGCGGGGCCGTGCTGCCAACAGCAACAAGTCCCAGGTCCTGGAGATGTGGAGCTTCTGGCTGATGACCGTGTCCATCGTCTTCATCACCCTGTTCCTCACCGCCGCCGGCATCCTGCAGGTGTGGCTGCAGCGGGCTTCCGACACGCCGCTGCCCTTCATGGTGGCCCAGGAGAAGATCGCCCTCTTCTACTG
>JBLNBI010000392.1:0-13787 GCA_050259815.1 Actinomycetota bacterium
GGTGGCCACTTTCGGGGTCAGGGGTGCGTACTGGATGAGCTGCATCACCTCGTTTTCAAAGACCACCGCGCCTTCCGTAGTGGCGATGTTCTGCCCTACCTGGAAGACCGATTCGTCGGTCATGGAAATGCGCCCCTTTTCCATGTCCTTGATCAGGTTGTTGATGCCGTCGGTAATGCTTTGGCCCTTGGTCTCCACGGCCAGCTTCACGAATTCCGGGTTGGTGGCGGCGAAATTGGAGGGAGCCAGGGCGTCGATGTATTGCCGGGCCAGGAAGCGCATGCGGTCCTTGACCTTGTCGTCCTCGGCGGGCACCAGTTCCACCAGGTGCTTCACATACTTGGAGTTGAGCAGGTAGAGCTGGTGGATGTAGTCATAGACCGGGCTTTCCTTCCACTCGGGGGCGCTGAAACGGCGGTCGCCGGGTTCGGGAACTACGGTGAAACCGCTGCCGTTGCCTTTGCCCTGCCCCCGGGCCACCAGGGTTTCCCAAAGCTGCATCTGCTCATTGACGAAGCTCTTCTGCAGCGCGGTCAATGCCAACGGGTCGATTTTGGGTTCGGGAACGGCCTTCTGGCCGGCAGCGTTGCCCAGCAATGTGAGGAAATGCTGTGCCATGCTCTGGCCCGCCTGCATGAACTGCATCATCGAACCGTAAAGGGCGTCGTTATTGTTGGATCCCTGCGCCTGGGACATAGGACTCTCGCTTGCCGAAGTTGTCTATGGTTGAGCCTTTGGATTCTCCATACCGGCTGAATGGCTGTCAATGCGTCATCAGCGGCACGATTTAGGCTGGAGCCGGCATTGTAATGCGCCTTCTGCTGCAGTGCAGCATATCCGAAGAGAATTATTTCCATTGTCGCTATCGGCGGGCCCCACGCGATCATTTGATCCATGGGGCTTTGTCTTTCTACAATGCCGGGATGCACCTCTCCCTAATCATTGTGATCGGCTGGCTGTTCGTTACCGGCCTCGCCGCACTCACCCAGGAAAGCATCCTCATCGGGCTCGTGGCATTCCTCTTCACCGGCGCCCTGCCCTGCGGCCTGATTTTCTATTTCGCCGGGTCGAATATCCGCCGACAACGCCGGCAATACCGGGAGATGATGGCCGAAAGGGAACGAAAGAACACGGGCGAGTAAGCGTGCGTTGCCAGCGGCGCGCCGCCGCCGAGCAGGACGGCAAAAACCCGGCCTAAGCGAACTCGCCCGCCGAGGTGGCAGTCTCATCACCGTAAGCTGATACCGGACTCCCGCGTTGCGTCCCCGACGCCCGGTAAGTGGCAGCTTCGCCGAAGAGCGTATCCGCCGTGACCGACCCCCCGGCCATCCTCATCCGCATCGAGACATCGTTGCGCCCCTACACGGGCGGCGCCGAGGTGGCCGTCGTTAATGGCAGATGTGTCGCCGATGCATTGACCGCACTCGGGCGCCTATACCCGGACATCCTGGATCGGATCCTCGACGACCGCGGTCAAGTGCGGCAGTTCATCAACGTCTATCTGGGCGCCGCCAATATCCGCAGCCTTGAAGGCCTGGGCACCCCGCTGGAAGCCGATGACATCCTTGCCATCCTCCCTGCGGCAGCAAGACGCACCTTCTGATCATACCACCCTGCCGCCAAGGGAAAACGGGCCCGAAAACTCCTCGCCTTGCCTTCTAGTGCGAACTATATTGAATCCCTGGGGCGCCGTTCGGACCAGGGCTCCCCGGAGTCTTCAAAGGAGACGACCATGGACATGTCGAATACCCTGCAACACTATCTTCAGGACAAGCACGCCCGCTACGACGTGATGTCCCATTTCCACACCGCCAGCAGCATGGAAACCGCCGAGGCAGCCCACGTCCCGGGGGACCGGCTGGCTAAGCCGGTCATCCTCAAGGACGACACCGGTTATGTAATGGCGGTAATCCCTTCCACCTACCTGCTGGATGTGGATGCCCTGACCCGCTTCGTGGGCCGCCGCCTGCACCTGGCCGACGAATGGGAATTGAAGGACTTGTTCCGGGACTGCGAATTGGGCGCCATCCCGCCCCTGGGCCCGGCCTACGGCCTGAAGACGGTGATGGACGAATCCCTGATGGTGTCGAATGACGTCTATTTCGAGGCCGGCAACCATGAGGACCTGATCCACATGGATATCGACACCTTCCTCGACCTCATGAAGGAAGCCGACTGCGCCCACTTCAGCAAGCGCATCATGTAACGGAATTTGGCGCTATTCGCCGATCAGGGCACGGACCAGGGCAATGGAGCCGATGCCCAGGGCGATCAGCGTCACTTGCTGGACGGTGGCCTTGAGTTCCGGGCGCTTGTGCAGGCCCGGGATGAGATCAGCCACCGCCACGTAGATCATGCTGGCCGCCGCCAGCCCCAGCATGATGGGAATCCATTCCTGCAGCTGAGACAGCGCGAAGTAGGCCAGCATGGCCCCGACCAGGGTGGCAACGCTGGACAGCAGATTGAAAGCCAGCGCCTTGGCCCGGGAATACCCGGAGTGGAGCAGGATCAGGTAATCCCCGACTTCCTGGGGAATCTCGTGGGCGATGATGGCCAGGGCGGTGACGATGCCCAGTTGGGTGTCTTCCAGGAAGGCGGCGGCGATCAGGACGCCGTCCACGAAGTTGTGGAAGGTGTCGCCCACCAGGATCAGCAGGCCGGAGCGGCCGTGGTCATGGCCCGGCGGATGGGGCTCGTGGGCCTCGCAATGGTCATGGTGGCAATGGCGCCATAGCACCAGCTTCTCCAGGACGAAGAAGGCCAGGATGCCGAAGAGGATGGTCCCGGCCAGGCGATGCACGTCGCCGGCATGCTCCAGCCCGTGGGGCAAAATCTCCAGGAACACCGCCCCCAGCAAGGCGCCGATGGCGTAGGAAATGAGCACCGAAACACCCGAGGCGCCCACCAAGGATGTGATTCCGGCCGCCGCCACGACGCTCAATACGCCGCCGGCCAGCGCTACGGTAATGATCCAGGCAAGGGTGCTCACGAAGGGTCCCGGTGATGCAAAGGGCGGCATTATACGCCGTCACCGCACGGCCCTTGAAAACCTCGCGGGCATATGACACGATAAACGTTTGGCGCCGGCTTCACCCGCCCGCGTCCGAACAGCCTGATCAGCCCCTATCCTCTTCCGTCCTGGAGAGTCATGCCGGTACTTCGCTACTTGCAGCACAAGGTCTTCCTGGCACTGTGGGGGGTTGCCTTGTCCGTTGCCGGCTACCTGGGCTGGAGCCTCTACCAGGAGCACGTCTCCCTGCGGGAGCGCAGCCAGACCGACGCCCTCTCCCTGGCACGCCTGGTGGCCGAAAATGCGGAAGCCACCTTCCAGCTCGCCGACCTCTCCCTGCGCCATGCCATCGAGACCCTCCCGCCGGTGGATTTGGCCCGTCCTGGCAACCTCCCCGAAGGAGCCCGCCACAACCTCGAGAATTATTTGAGGCGGCACCAGGAGCGCACCCCGGGCGTGATCTCCATGTCCCTCACCGATGCAAAGGGGGTTGTCCTCGCCAATACCGTGGGCAGCCCGCCGGGGTCCAACCTGGGGGATCGTTCCTACTTCCTGGCCCTGAGAGACAGCGGGGATGGCACTCCGGCCATTTCCGAAGCCGTCCTCGGCCGGGTATCGGGCAAGTGGGGTATCCAGGTGGCCCGCCGCATCGAATTCCCGGATGGTCGCTTCGCCGGCATGCTGGTGGCCAACCTGGGGATCGAGGAATATTTCGTCGAGTTCTTCAAGAGCCTGCAACTGGGCAGCGGCGCCGCCGTTTCCCTGTGGAACCGGGAGCAGCGACTGCTGGTCCGCTATCCGGTGGTGGAAGGCGCCATCGGCAAGGATTTAGTCACTCCGGCCCTATCCGACCTCCTGCGCACCGACCGCGCCGAGACGGTGGCCACCCTGGTTTCGCCGGTGGACGGCAAGTTGCGGATCGCCGGCACCCGACAGCTCAAGCGTTACCCCATCAACGCCATCGTCGCCCTCGACGAAGCTGCCTACATGGCCCCCTGGTGGAGGAGCCTGCAGGTTACCGTGGTGCTCGTAGGGATCCTCCTGGCGACGGCCGTTTTCCTGACCCGGCAGTTGGTGCGCAACTACCGGGCCGAAGAAGGACTGCGCCTGGCGGCGAGCGTCTTCTCCCACGCCCACGAGGGCATCATGATTACCGATGCCCGAAGCCGGATCATCGACGTCAATCGGCAGATGGAAGAACTCACCGGCTTCACCCGGCAGGAAATGATCGGCCAGACCCCGACCCTCCTCGATTCCGGCCACCACGACCTCAAATTCTTCTCCGCCATGCGCAAGAGCCTGATGGAGCAAGGTTCCTGGCGAGGGGATATCTGGAACCGACGCAAGGACGGCGAGCTTTACGTGCAGCACACCCGGATTTCGGCAGTACGCGACGAAGATGGCCGCATCAGCCACTTCGTCGGCATGGCCTCGGACATCACGGATCTCAAGGAAGAGCAGAGCAACCTGGAAAAGATGGCCTTCCACGATCCGCTCACCGACCTGCCCAACCGCATTCTCCTCGCGGACCGCATGGAACAGGCCATCACCAAGAGCCAGCGGGACAAAACCCTCCTCGCCGCCTGCTACCTGGACCTGGACAACTTCAAGCCGGTGAACGACCAGTACGGGCACGCCGTGGGCGATCAGTTGCTGGTGAATGTAGCCAACCGCTGGCGCGGCTCGGTCCGGGGCGGCGACACGGTCGCCCGCCTGGGAGGCGACGAGTTTGTGATCCTCCTGAACGGCGTGAACACCCCTGAGGAATGCGAGATCGCCGTGAGCCGCCTGTTGGAGGCCGTCTCGGCCCCCTTTACCCACGGCGATGCCATTATCAACATCTCTGCCAGCATCGGCGTCGCCCTCTTCCCCCGGGACGGCAATACGCCGGATGAATTGATGCGGCGGGCCGACGCCATGCTCTACCAGGCAAAGAACGCCGGCCGCAGCCGGTTCCAGTTCGCCCTGTAGGGCTATTCAAGCCAGATGAAGGTCCCCATCCGCCCCGTGACGCCGTCGCGGCGGTAGGAAAAGAAGCGTTGCCGGTCAGCCACCGTGCACTGCCCCCCACCCCAAACCCCATGGATGCCGAGAGCCGCCAGGCGCTGACGGGCCAGCAGCCAGATATCCGCCAGCCACTTGCCCGGCGCCCCGGGAACGAAAGCAGCCGCGGCCCGGGAGTCCTGGGCCACGAACGCCGCCCGCACCTCGTCTCCGACCTCGAAGGCATCGGGCCCGATGGCCGGACCCAGCCAGGCCAGGAGCTCATCGCCAGGCCGATCCATGGCCGCCACGGTGGCCTCGATCACCCCGGCGGCGAGCCCCCGCCACCCGGCATGGGCAGCGGCCACCACCGTACCGGCCCGGTCACAGAGGAGCACCGGCAGGCAATCCGCGGTCATGACCACGCAGGCCCTGCCCTGCCGACGCGACACTGAGGCATCCGCCTCGCTCCCGGCCTCAGCATGACCCGCATCGGCCACGGCGACGCCATGGACCTGCTTGAGCCACACCGGCTCCGCCGGCACGAGTGCAGCCAGGCGACGCCGATTGGCGTCGACGGTAGCGGGATCATCCCCCACATGGTCGCCCAGATTAAGGCTGTCGTAGGGCTCGGCGCTGAGTCCGCCGCTCCGGGTGGTCTGCAGGGCCCGGACACCCGTTGGAGCGGGCCAATCGGGCACGATGACATCAGGCGACACGCAATTTCTCCAGCAATTCCCTCATATCCTCCGGCAGGGGCGCCTCCCAGTGCATGGCCTCGCCAGTCACCGGGTGGATGAGACCCAGCCTGGCCGCGTGCAGCGCCTGGCGATGGAAGGGCGGCAACTGCCGGTCCGTCCTGCCATAGACCGGGTCCCCCACCAGCGGGTGCCCCAGGTGGGCCATGTGGACCCGGATCTGGTGGGTGCGGCCGGTTTCGAGGGAACACTCCACCAGGGTGCAGCGGGCAAAGCGCTCCAGGACCCGGTAACGGGTCACCGCCGGCTTGCCTCCCCGGCCTTCTGAGACCACCGCCATCTTGATCCGCTGGACCGGATGGCGGCCGATCGGGGCTTCCACCCTGCCGTCCCGCTCCAGGACGCCAGCCGCCACCGCCAGATATTGGCGTTTCACCGTGCGAGCCTGGAGCTGGCGCACCAGATCGGTCTGGGCTTCCAGGGTTTTCGCTACGACGAGGAGGCCGCTGGTTTCCTTGTCCAGGCGATGGACAATGCCGGCCCGGGGCACCTGCTCCACGGCCGGGCAGTGGTGGAGCAGTGCGTTCATCAGGGTACCGCTCCAGTTGCCGCTGCCCGGATGCACCACCAGCCCGGCAGGCTTGTCGATCACCAGCAGGGCATCGTCCTCGTACACGATGGACAGGGGAATGTCCTCGGCCTGCTCGGCCAGGGCTTCGATATCCGGCGCCGCGGAGACCACGACGCTCTCGCCGCCCCGCAGCTTGCGCTTGGGCTCCGTTTCGGCGGCGCCATCCACCTGCACCTGGCCATCCTTCACCCAGGACTGGAGGCGATTGCGGGAATATTGGGGCAGGAGTTCGGCTAAAGCTTGATCCAGGCGGCGGCCGGCAAGCTCATCCGGCACGGTCAGGTTATAATCGCCGCGATTTTCCACAGGAATGCTCATATGCGAAGTTTAGCCGCATTTGCCCCCTTTCTCCGCCTCCTGACGGTGCTCGCGGCCGTCGCCACACTGGCGGGTTGCGGCTTGCTGCCCGAAGTGAAGGATGAAACCGCCGGCTGGTCGGCCAGCAAGCTTTACGCCGAGGCAAAGGATGCCCAGGTGGACGGCGCCTGGGACAAGGCCGCCAAGCTGCTGGAAAAGCTGGAAGCCCGCTTCCCCTATGGCCGCTACTCCCAGCAGGCCCAACTGGAACTGGGCTATGTCTATTGGAAGGCCAATGAGCCTGCCTCCGCCCTGGCCGCCTGCGACCGCTTCATCAAGCTCCACCCCAACCATCCGGGCGTAGACTACGTCTATTACCTGAAGGGCCTGATCGGCTTCAATGAGGATCTGGGCCTCCTCGGCCACCTGAGCCGCCAGGACATGTCCGAACGCGACCCCAAGTCCGCCAAGGAAGCCTTCGAGGCCTTCCGGGAACTGGTGACCCGCTTTCCCAAGAGCAAGTACACCCCCGACGCCATCGAGCGCATGAATTACCTGGTCAACGCCTTGGCCATGCAGGAAGTCCATGTGGCCCGCTACTACATCAAGCGCGGCGCCTACGTTGCTGCTGCCAACCGGGCCCAGTTCGCCGTCAAGACCTACCCCAATGCCCCGGCCAACGAAGAGGCCCTGTTCATCATGGTCAGCGCCTACGACAAGCTGGGAATGAACGAACTCCGGGACGACGCCGAGCGGGTGCTGCGCAAGAACTTCCCGACGAGCCGCTTCCTGACCGGCGACGTGGAGAAAAAAGAGCCCTGGTGGAAGCTCTGGTAAGGAATGAGGAAAAGCCGGCGAAAGCCGGCTTTTTTACGACCCCTGCTTGATGGCCAGCACGGCCTGGTTGCGCAGGGTGCGTAGGAGCGACAGCTCCTTTTCCGGGATCACGATGCTCCCCGCCTCGTCCTTGTCCGCATAGATCAGGGCCACCGGGTTGGTCTTGATGTTCAGCGGGAAGATGACGAAGGTCTTCGCCCCGGCCGCCTTCCGGTACCAATCCGGGATGCGTGAGGCGATCTTGGGATCGTCGATGTCCGAAATGAGGATATCCACCCCCTTCGAGGTGGCGACATGGAAAATATCCGGCGTGAAGCTCAGGGGGAAGCGGAAGACCTTGGACAGGTCGTTGGCCTCCGGCCCGAAGCCGAAGCGCCCCTGCATGGCGTTCGCCCTCGGATCCTTGATGCACAGGAGGACCCGCTTGAAGCCCATGGCCCGGTACATGGTCTCCAGGATGATGCGCAGGATATCGTTGAGCTTGAAACCATCCACCAGGGTATTGCTGATGTCCTGGATACCGGCAGTGAGGACCGCCTGGGCATCCTCCTGGGCACCCTCGGCCATGGTTTCCGTGCCGTCGTCCGCCTCGTAGCCCAGGGGATCGCCTTGGGCAAGCAGGGTATCCCCCAGGGTGTCGCCGAGGATGGACTGGGTGCTCTCGGCCCCCCCCTCCCCCGGCTGGCCGAAGGACCGTAACTGGCGCCCGAAGGCGGTCTGCTTCAGGTTGAGATGGATGATGCGGGCGAATTCCCCCACCTCGACGATGGATTTCTGGATCGTTTCCTCGATGGCCTTGTCTTCCACCCCCACCGGGTCCTTGAAGCGGGCTACCACCTTGCGCATTTCCTTGTCCCGCTGGTCCGGCGTCAGGCCGAGGACCCGGCAGATTTCGCTGGACATGCCGGCCAGGACCCGCAGGCGATCCTCCTGAGTGGCGGGCCGGCGAACGGCACCCGGTTCCAGCTTGCGCATGGTGTTCACGATCAGGGACGGGAAGCCCCACTCCCGGGCGATGGCGATCCCCAGGTCCTCGAAGCTGATGCCCAGCACCTGCAGGGCCGCCTGGTCCTCGCCGCAGCCCTTCTGCTCCATGACCCGGCGGATCTCGTCGGTTTCCTCCGGGAAATAGTACTGGGACAGGAGGCGCCCCAGGTTGTGGAACAGGGCGCAGATGAAGGACTGTTCCAGGTCCCGCATCTGGGCGGCCGCTGCCAGATCCTTGGCCAGGATGCCGGCCAGGTTCACCTTCAGGAACTCTTCCTTCAGCTGGTTGGCGTTGGCCTTGTTCTGGAGATGTTCAAAGAGCAGCACCGTGATGGCGATGTTGCGGACAGTTTCGAAGCCGAGCACGATCACCGCCCGGGAAACCGTGCTGATGCTGCCGCCGCCCGCCGGCCGGTAATAGGCCGAATTCACCAGGCGCAGGAGCTTGTTGGTGAGGGCGAAATCCTTGAGGATGGAGTTGGAGAGCTTGTTGATGCTCTCCGTCTCGCTGGAGGCCAGCTTGTTGATGGCGCTGACGGATTCCGACAGGGCCGGAAAGTCGCTCTTGTGCCGCATGCGGCGCAGCAGGAAATCCAGGGTGGACTGCTTGCCGCTGGCCTCTCCCTGGCCATCTTCGTCCGGCTCCAGGTACTTGTCCAGGGCCTCCGCAAACTGGGCCACCGTCTGGTAGCGCAGGTTGGAATCCCGCACCAGGGCCTTGGCCAGGATGGCCGCCAGGCGCTCGTCCACCGGGCCGACGCCCTCGGGCAGGCGGATGTTCTCGTTGGCGATGCGGTGCATCACCTGGTAGATGTTGCCCCCCTGGACGGCCCGCTGGCCGGTGAGCAACTCGTAGAGGATGAGGCCGGCGGAAAAGACATCGGTACGCTCGCTGACCTCCCGATGCTGGATGTACTCCGGGGCCATGTAGGCCGGCGTGCCGGAATACTCGTCCTCACCTGCTTTCTGGCCCTCCACCTTCATGGCAATGCCGAAGTCCATCACCCGGGGCGTACCGTTGTCGTCCAGGAGGATGTTGGACGGCTTCAAATCGCGGTGGATGATGCCCAGGCCGTGGGCGTGGGAAATGGCGTCCAGGATGGGCTGGATGATGCTGACTGCCTTGACCGGCGGCAGGGCGCCGCTGTCCCGCAGGAATTCGGCCAGGTTCTTGCCCGGCACGTATTCGAAAACCAGGTACAGTTCGCCGTTTTCCTCCCCGGCCTCGAAGATGGGGACGATATTGGGATGACGCAGCTTGCTGACGAGGCGCGCCTCGTCCAGCAAGGTCTTGTTGCCCGACGATTCGACGCCGGAAAGACGCACGGTCTTGATGGCGATTTCCCGCTGCAGCTGCGGGTCGAAACCCAGGTAGACGACGCTTTGCGCCCCCCGCCCCAGTTCCCGCCGGATTTCAAAGCGACCGATCTTCTTCGTCATTACTTCCCGTTTCCTATCCACACCAGCCGCGGCAGGCCATCGGCTTCTCCCCAGAGGACTGCATTCTGGCCGAATTGTTGCGCCAATGCTACGGCCTCCTCCCGGGAGATATCCGGGATGAAGCAGCTTTCCTCGACCGGCCAGGCGGAGTCGTCGGCGACGTTTTCGCCGGCGTAGGGCTCGAACCCCTCCTCCAGCAGGGAAACCTCAAGCCTGGCTTGGCGCTCGGCATTCTTCCGGGGGGAAAGGGGCTGGGAGGCCGGATTGGCGGCAGTGACCACCGCCCATTCATCCACGCCCTCCTCCCGCAGCCAAGCGGCCAGGGCCGGATTGGCCGCATCGACGCGCAGATCCACCGCCCCGCCGGGCAGGAAAACCCGGTAGGTCGTGGCGCGATAGGCCTGGTCCAGGTCAGTCGTCATCGGCTTCGAAATCGGCGGCGCCGATGAGGAGTTGGGCATCGGACACCGGCAGCGCCTCCACTTCCTTGAGCTTCCTGGACAACACCCGGGTCCGCGTCTCCGCCTTGCCGATGCTGCTGCTCGCCTCTTCCAGCTTCTTGCGGGTGTGGGCCAGGGCCTCGCCGAACTTGCCGAATTCCGTCTTGACCGCCCCCAGCACGGCCCAGACTTCCGCCGAGCGTTGCTCGATGGCGAGGGTCCGGAAGCCCATCTGCAGGCTGTTCAGCATGGCCGCCAGGGTGGTGGGGCCGGCCAGGCTCACCCGCCAGTCCCGCTGCAGGGCTTCGGCCAGGCCAGGCCGGCGCAGTGCCTCGGCATAGAGGCCTTCGATGGGCAGGTAGAGAATGGCGAAATCAGTGGTGTAGGGGGGCTGGACGTACTTTTCCCGGATGCTCTTGGCCTCGGCCTTGAGGCGGATTTCAACGGCCCGGGAGGCTTCCTCCGCCGCCGCCACGTCACCCGTTTCCTGGGCCTCGATAAGGCGTTGGTAGTCCTCGATGGGGAATTTGGCGTCGATGGGCAACCAGACCAGGGCGCCGTCGTCCTTGCCCGGCAGGCGGATGGCGAAATCCACCCGTTCCTGGCTGTCGGGCCGCACCGCTACGTTGCAGCCGTACTGGTCGGCAGTCAGCACCTGCTCCAGGAGGTTGGCGAGCTGGACTTCACCCCAGGTGCCCCGGGTCTTCACATTGGTCAGGACCCGCTTCAGGTCGCCGACGCCGGCCGCCAGGGTCTGCATCTCCCCGAGGCCGCGATGGACCTGCTCCAGCCGCTCGCTCACCAGCTTGAAGGACTCGCCCAGGCGCTGCTCCAGGGTGGCATGGAGCTTCTCGTCCACGGTGCGGCGCATTTCTTCCAGCTTGGTGGCGTTGTCCGTCTGGATGGCGGCCAGGCGCCCTTCCACACCGGCTTTCAGGCGCTCGAAGCGCTCATCCATGCCCAGGGAGAAACGGCCCAGTTCCCGGGCAAAGGCTTCCAGTCGCTCCCCCTGGAGGCTGCCGAACTGGGTGACCTGGGTGGTGATGGCCTGCACCAGGCGGTTGGATGCCTGGGATTGCTCCTCCCGGTCGCGAAAGGCTTCCTCGGCCTCCTCGCGGCGCCCCCGGGCGAGCTCTTCCCGCAGCTCCCGCTCCAGGCGCTCCATCCCCTTTTCAACCGCTTCCTGCAGGGTGCGGAAGCGAATCTCCGCCTCCATACCGTCGGCCGTCCCCCGCCCGCCCCGGGCAAGCAGCACCACCTGCAGCCCGATTATGGCCAGGACGCCTCCCAGCAGGGCGAAACTCATCATGTCGCTCATGGCTCAATACTCCTGAAGGGGCGGATTTTGACAGAATATGGGGTGGGCCTGTGAAGAACGCTCTCCGTAACCCGGCCGGGCCATGCGGTCATGCTAAGCTAGCGCCTTAGTCATAGAACACTCTTCTGGCAAAGGATCGCGGGTTTGAAGCAGGGTTGGTTCAAAAGGAATTTCGGCTGGATCGCGGACGACTTCCATCGCATGGTGGCGCAGCTCAGGAAGCCCGACACCTGGATCCTGATCGGCCTGGTCCTGTTCTTCGGCATCATCGGCTACTACGCCTTCCAACTCGCCCTACGCATGGACTTCATGATGCGCCTGCGCCATATGACCTCGTCGGCCTGCCGGGAGATCGGCAATTCGACCACCGCCATCCTGTTCTTCGGGACTTTCTTCTTCGGACTGACCCTGGTCATGGTGTTCGGGGAATTCGCCCGCTACCAAGACTACAAGGAACGCCGGGCCCATGCCTATGCCCGCAGCGCCGCCCTGCAATGCGCAGGCTGGGGCGCCTTCGCCCTGGCCATCGGCGTCGCCATCATGCTGCTGCTGGAAAGCCAGTGCGTTTGACGGCCCCCTCCCTCCCCACTACGGGCCACCTCCTATGAGGATTCTCGTCATCGAGGACGTGAAGGCCAGCCTGCTGGTCTACAGCAGCTGTCTGCGGGCCTCCGGGGCGACGGTCATCGCCGCCGAATCCGGCTATCAGGCCCTGGAAGCCTTCGAGCGGGAAAATCCGGACCTCATCCTCCTGGACGTGATGCTGCCGGACATCGACGGCTTCGAGGTCGCCCGCCGCATCCGGCGGATGGAAAAACCGGGCAACTGGACCCCCATCATCTTCGTCTCCGCCAAGACCAGCGACGAGTACCTGGAACAGGGCATCGCCGCCGGGGGCGACGACTACATCTACAAACCCGTGAGTGAAGTGGTACTGCGGGCCAAGGTGAAGGCCATGCAGCGCATCGTCCAGATGCGCACCTCCCTGGTGGTCCTGGCCCGCAAGCTGGACTCGGCCAACCAGGAATTGCAGCGCCTATCCTCCAGCGACGGCCTCACCGGCCTGCCCAATCGCCGCCTGTTCGACGAGACCCTGGAGCGGGAATGGCGCCGGGCGCGCCGGGAGGGCGCCGAGATTACCCTGATGATGTGCGACGTAGACCACTTCAAGGCCTACAACGACACTTACGGCCACCAGGCCGGCGACGACTGCCTCAAGCAGGTGGCACTAACCCTGCGCCAGGCCCTGGAGCGAGGCGCCGACCTGGCCGCCCGCTACGGCGGCGAGGAGTTCGCCATCATCCTGCCGGGCACCGGTCTGGACGGCGCCCTGATCGTCGCCCACAAGATGCTGAACGGCATCCGGGAATTGCGCATTCCCCACACGGGATCGCCCTTCGGGCAGGTAACCGCAAGTATCGGCATTGCCAGCATGGTGCCCGGGGAAGGCCCCGCCGAGGCCCTGATCGAAGCGGCCGACCAGGCCCTCTACCGGGCCAAGCGGGAAGGCCGCAACCGGGTCTGCCACCCGGACTCTGCAGCCGGCTGATTCAAAAGACGTTCTTCCAGGCCCGGATGGCGGCAAAGACGCTCACCGGGTCGATGGCTGCCGGGTCTCGCTGCCGGGCGGCCTCCACCACGGCCGGTTCGGCACAGCGCAGGAAGGGGTTGGTGGCCTTCTCTTCCGCCAGGGTGGAGGGCACCGTGGGCAGGCCGGCCTGGCGCCTCTCGGCCACTTCCTTGATCCGCCGGGCGACGGCCGGATTGCCGGGCTCGACGGCGGCGGCGAAGGCCAGATTGGCTGCCGTGTATTCGTGGGCGCAGTAGATGAAGGTGTCGTCCGGCAGGGCCGCCAGCTTGCCCAGGGACTCGGCCATCTGGGCCGGCGTGCCCTCGAACAGGCGCCCGCAGCCGGCGCCGAACAGGGTGTCGCCGCAGAACACCGCCCCCGGCATGGCATAGGCAATGTGACCGGCGGTATGACCGGGGACCGCCAGCACCTCGAAGGCCTGCCCCAGCACCTCTATGCGGTCTCCACCTGAGAGCGGCCGGGTGCAGCCTATGATAGACTCATCCGCCGGCCCGAAGACCGCTGCCGGCCAGTACTCGGCCAATGCCGCCACCCCGCCCTGATGGTCGGCATGGT
>JBLNBI010000393.1:0-10701 GCA_050259815.1 Actinomycetota bacterium
CATGGTGCTGCTCCTGTTGCGGAGATACCCGGACGGGTACCTGGGAAACAGGGGGCAGCAAGGCTTGTGCCTTGGTCGGCGGCGGGGGTTGGCCTCGGCTAGTCACAGTTCCGGTCCCGGAGGAGAACCGGGCCTCTCGCCGGTCCGTCGGGGTGAGGATATATGTCAAAAGTGATATGCTATTGGAAAGCATTGGCAAAGCAAGCCGACTACGAAAGTCTTAATTGAAGTACCAGATTTCCGAACTCATCGACCTCCCGGCGTTGCAGGAACTGATGGAGTCCCTGTACCGTGCGACCGGAATCAATCACGCCCTCATCGACAACCATAGCCGGGTCCTGACGGCGACAGGCTGGGAGCAGGTCTGCACTGATTTCCACCGAAAGAATGCGCGTACCTGCGAACGCTGCGAGGCAAGCGATCGCTACATTCTCGACCATCTCCACGATGCTCCCTATGTGGGCTATGAGTGCCCCAACGGCCTGATCGATTACGCCGTGCCGGTCATCATTGACGGCGAGCATGTTGCCAACGTCTTTACCGGCCAGATGTTCCACTCTCCGCCAAAGCTGGACTTTTTCCATCGCCAGGCGGACGAATTCGGTTTCGACAAAGCTCCTTATTTGGAGGCGGTCCAGCGGGTCCGGGTGATTCCCCGGGAACGCATGCCGGAAATCCTGGCCTTCCTGGTGGGATTGGCGGAAACCCTCGGTCAGCAGGGGCTCACCCGGCTTCGGCAACTGGAGGCCGAGCGAGAATTACGGCAGCTCAATGAGGACTTGTCCCAACGGGTGCTGCAAGCGACCCGGGAACTGCGGGAGAAAAACCACCTGCTTTCCCTCGAAATCGCTAATCACGAACAGGCGGAAGCCGCGCTGCGTGAGGCGAAGCAGTTTTCGGACGACATCATCAACAGCTTGCCGGGCATTTTCTACATGCTGGATACGGAGGGCCGGTTTGCACGCTGGAACTCGAGATTCAACGAGGTGTCGGGCTATAGCCCGGAGGAAATGCTCCGCATCCATGCCCTGGATTTGTTCGATCGGGAAAATGCCCCGGTTATCCAGGAGCGCATGCTGGAAGTATTCGAGCAAGGAGAGTCCTGGGTGGAAGCGCCTCTGCTCACCAAGGATGGCCGCCTGATTCCGCACTATTTCAGTGGGCGCCGGAGGAGCATTGGGAACCGGCCGTATCTGGTCGGGCTCGGCATCGATATTTCCGACCGCAAGGCGCTGGAAATCGAACTGGAACGGCAGGCCCACGAGGATTCCCTGACCGGCATGGCAACCCGCCGCCACTTCTTCAGCCTGGCGGAGCGGGAAGTGGCTCGTAGTCGGCGCTACGGCTGCTCGCTTTCCTTCTTGATGCTGGATGTGGACAAATTCAAGGAAATCAATGACCGCCATGGTCATGGCTTGGGGGATGAGGTCCTTCGGCAGTTCACCCGGGTGTGTCGCGCTATCCTGCGGGAGGTGGATATTGTCGGACGTCTGGGGGGCGACGAATTTGCCATCCTTCTCCCCAAGACCGACATCCACCGGGCTCTCCGGGTAGGGGAGCGGCTTCGCCAGTCCATCGCCGCCATGAAAATCAAGTGTGACGGTGATACGCCGCTGTGCTGCACGGTTTCGATTGGCGCCGCCACTCTGGAGAACCTTGAGGGCGGAATCGATCTCCTGTTCAAGAAGGCAGACGAGGCGCTGTACCGCGCCAAGAGCCAGGGGCGAAACGGGGTCACAGCCTGAGCGCTTGTCACCTTAAACCTTGCCCATCCCGGCGTGGTCAAAGGATTATCGATATTCCTGGACCGTTATCGCCCTCCGCCGGTAACCAAGGCGGGGCTAGCCAACCCGCCAAAGAGAACTTCTTCTCCTGGTAAAAGGACTCTGATCTTCTCCACGGACCGGATTTCCCCGCCCTAGCCGAAACAGGCGGAAGCTCCCCCCAGAAGATCACCATGCAAAGCCTGCGACAAGTCCTGCAATCCCTCCCGACGTCCCGAGGGACTGCCAGTGCGGCGACTGCCCCGGAAGATTCTCTCGGCCATTGGGAACGCCGGGCCAAGGAGCGCCGAGCCTGGGTCTTCCCCCTTGAGAGCCGGGATACCCGATTGCGGTTTGCCGCCCAAGCTGCCGGATTCGGGACCTACGACCTGGACTGCACCACCGGCGACAGCGTCTGGTCTCCGGAGCTTCGGGCCATGGCCGGTCTGCCCGAGAGCCGGGAGCCCCTATCCACAGAGGAGGCCGAGGCCCTCATCCATCCCGATGATCGGGGACGATTCCTGGAAGAAATCCGCGCTTCCTTGAATTCGTCTGGCACCGGGGAATTCGAGGGCACCCTCCGTCTGCTGCGTCCTGACGGCACTATCCGCTGGGTGAGCACCCGGGGACGCACTTTTCATGCGGAGCAGAAGGGCATCCGCCGTCCCATTGCAGCCACCGGCATCGTCATGGATATCACCGATGGGGTGACGACCGAGGAAGCGCTTCGGCGGAGCAAGGACGATTTGGAAATGGCGGTGCGCGGGGCCAACATCGGCGTTTGGCACCGGGACCTGGAAAACGGGAGGGTGGAATGGTCCGAGTGCCACTACCAGTTGTTCGGACTTACTCCCGGTATCCCGATCACCACGGAGGGTTTCATGGCGATGGTCCATCCGGATGATCGGGAGGCCATGGAGATTGCCGTACGCCGTGCCGTGAAAACCCACGAAATCTGCGACCTTGAATATCGGGTGGTTAGGCCGGACGGTACGGTGCGCTGGATCGCCAGCCTGGGCAGGGCCTTGTATCCCCAGTCCCGGGACCGGGCTGCAGGCCTGCGGGGAATCAGTTTCGACATTACGGACAAGAAGCTCCGGGAAGAGGCGCTGCGGGACCAGAAAGATCGCCTGGAGACCGTCGTCGAAGACCGTACCCGGGAATTGGACCAGTCCAGGGCCGCCCTGGATCAGCTCCGCATCTTCGTGGAACAGGCCCCCAGCAGCATCGCCATGTTCGATACCCGGATGGACTACCTGGGGGCCAGCATGGGCTGGTGCGGGATCGTCGGCAGGCGGCTGGACCAGCTGATCGGGCACAATCATTATCAAGTCACCCCGGACCTCCCGGAGCGGTGGAAGGAGGTGCATAGTGCCGCACTCTCCGGCAGGCCCCAGGAAGAGGATGAAGACCTGTGGGTGTGCGCCGACGGCAGGCACCGGTGGATGCACTGGGCCGTCTATCCCTGGCGGGATGATCATGGCGCCATCGGGGGGATCATCATTGCCTGCGAGGACATCACCGAGCGCAAGCTGGCGGAAAAGCGGCTCCAGGAAAGCGAAGTCCGGTTCCGTTCCGCCTTCGAGCAGGTGGCGGTCGGCATGGCCCACGTCTCCCTGGAAGGGAAATTCATCCGGGTCAATGCCAAGTTCGCCGGTATCGTGGGTTACGGCCCGGACGCCCTCATGCACATGACCTTCCAGGAAATCACCCATCCGGACGATGTCCGGGAAGACGCGGCTCGCAAGGAGCAGTTGCGGCGTGGACAGGGTTCCGGCTACGCCATGGAGAAGCGCTATATTCGCCCCGATGGTTCGCCCATCTGGGTCAATCTGACGGTTTCCCTGGTCCGGGACGCAGCGGGGGAGCCGGACTATTTCGTTTCCGTGGTCGAGAACATCCAGGCCCGTAAGGAGGCTGAACAGGCCCTGGCGAAAGAGCGGGAAGCCCGGCAGCGGATGCTGGCCCGGGAAGTGGCCGAGCGGACGGCCCAGGTGGCCCATTCCAATGAGATCCTGATGCGGACCAATATGGAATTGAAGCACTTCGCCCATGCGGCAGCCCACGACCTGCAGACACCGCTCCGTTCCATCGCAGGATTCGCCCAGCTCCTGCACCAGAGTGCCCAAAGCAAGCTGACGGGCCGGGAGGCGGACTGGCTGGATCTGGTCATCGACAACACGAAACGGCTGCAAAAGCTGATCCAGGAACTGCTGACCTATGCCCGGCTGGATTCCCTGGCCCGGCCTCTGGAAGCCACGGACCTGAAGCAAGTGGTGGACGAAGTCCTCGCTTCCCTGTCCATCCCGATTGGTGAAACCGGGGCGGAGGTTGTCTGCCGCAACCTGCCCACCCTGCCGGTGGACCGGACCCAGTTTGCCCAGTTGGTGCAGAACCTGATCGAGAATGCGATCAAGTACCGCGCCGAACGGCCGCCCCGGATCATCCTGGACTGCAAGCGCCACGGAGAGGAGTGGATATTCTCGGTGGCCGACAACGGGATGGGAATCGAGCCCCGGCACCAGCAGCAGATTTTCGAAATCTTCCGCCGGCTTCATACCTACAACGACATCCCGGGGACGGGTATCGGTCTGGCGATCTGCCGCCGGGTCGTGGAGCGCCACGGCGGGAGCCTCTGGGTGGAGTCCGAACCGGGGCAAGGCAGCACTTTTTTCTTCACCCTGCCGAATGCCGGGGCTGCCCCATAAATTTACCAAAGGACTGCGGCAACCAACTTGACCGGAATCCGCAACCGGCCCGGCAGGGGGTTCTACGCCGCGCACCAGCCTGGCTTTTCGCTGAACCCTACCGGCAAAATCGAAGCAGGGCCCCATGGTCTCCCGAGCTTCGCGCCGCTTGAATACCTTAGCCTCGCCGTCAATGGTCGGCGGGCAATTCAAACCGGCGAGGAATCCATGGAAAAAATCTCCAGGCGCGGTTTTCTTCAGGCCACCGGGCTGGCCGCCCTGACCCGGGTCGCCAATGCCCCTGCCGAAACGGCACGGCCGGACGCCAACTCCCCCCGTTCCTACGGCTTCTTCAACCGCCAGGAGGCCGCCTTCATCGAGGCGGCGGTCGCCCGGCTCATCCCCGCCGACGACCTCGGCCCCGGCGCCCTGGAAGCCGATGTTCCCGGCTTCATGGATAAGCAGCTGGGCGGCGCCTGGGGGGCAGGGGAGCGCCTCTACCGGAGCGGCCCCTGGCAGCCCGGCACGCCCTCCCAGGGCTACCAGTTGCCCTTCACCCCGGCCGAGCTGTTCCGCAATGCCCTGCGGGCCATTGATACGGATGTCCGGAAGTGGAAGGGACAGAGCTTCGCCAGCCTTTTCCCGGCGGACCAGGACGTCTACCTGACCTCCCTGGAAAAAGGGGAGCGGGACCTGGGCGGCATTCCCTCGAAAGTCTTCTTCGAGACCCTGTGGGAGATGACCCTGGAAGGTTACTTCAGCGACCCGGTCTATGGCGGCAACAAGAACATGGCGGCCTGGGAGATGATCGGCTTCCCCGGCGCCTACGCCAATTTCTATGAACTGGTGGACCGCCACGGCGAGGCCTTCCGGCGCCGGCCCGTGAGCCTCGGGGAAACCGGGGCGATGCAAATCCATCCCGACCCGAACATTCCGGCCTATGCGCCGCCGAAGGGACGCTGACATGGCCACCCGTTTGCCTGAAGTCGATGCGGTCACCCTGGGGGTCGGCCTAGTGGGAACGATGCTCGGCCGGGAGCTGACCCGGGCCGGACTGAAGGTGGTCGGGCTGGAGCGGGGCGATCCCCGTTTCACCGTCCCGGATTTCCAGGCCCCCCAGATCCACGACGAGCTACGCTACTCGGTGCGCAAGGCCCTGATGCAGGACAACGCCCGGGAAACGGTCACCTTCCGGAATTCCGCCAAGGAAACGGCATTGCCCATCCGCCGCTGGGAGAGCTTCCTGCCGGCGACCGGCCTGGGCGGGGCGGCGGTCCATTGGAACGGCCAGACCTACCGCTTCCAGGATTCCGACTTCCGCCTGAAGACCCGCACCGTCGAGCGCTATGGCAAGAAGTTCATTACCCCGGACATCTCGCCCCAGGACTGGGGGGTGACGGCAGCGGAACTGGAACCCTATTACGACCGCTTCGAATACCTGCTCGGGGTGAGCGGCAAGGCCGGCAATCTCAAGGGCAGCAAGATCCCCGGCGGCAATCCCTTCGAGGACGTGCGCGCCCGGGAATACCCGACCCCGCCCATGAAGGAGCCCTACGGCTCGGCGATGTTCCGGAAGGCTGCGGCGAGCCTGGGCTACCATCCCTATCCCCAGCCCTCGGCCAACCTGAGCCAGCCCTACACCAACCCGGAAGGGATGAAGCTCAACAGTTGCATGTTCTGCGGCTACTGCGAGCGCTACGGTTGCGAGCACTACGCCAAGTCCTCCCCCCAGACCGTCCTCCTGCCGGTGCTCTTGAACGACCCCAACTACACCCTGCGCACCAACTGCCAGGTGCTGCGGATCAACCTGGACCGGCAGCGCAAGCGGGCCTCCAGCGTCACCTACGTGGATGCCGCCGGCCGGGAATTCGAGCAGCCGGCCCGCCTCATCATCGTCGGCATGTTCGCCATCAACAATGTGCGGATGCTGCTCCTGTCCGGCATCGGCAAGCCCTACGACCCGGCCACCGGCAAGGGCGTAGTGGGCCGCAACTACGCCTACCAGACCACCAGCGCCGTGCAGGTGTTCTACGACCAGGACGTCAATATCAACCCCTTCATGCGTTCCGGGGCCAACGGCACGGTGATTTCGGATTTCGTCAGCGACAATTTCGACCATGGCCCCCACGGCTTCATCGGCGGCGCCTATATCGGCGAGATCATGACCCACGGCCGGCCCATCGAATTCCACCCGACCCCGCCGGATACGCCCAAGTGGGGCGCGGCCTGGAAGCAGGCGGTGGTGCGGCACTACAACCACACGGCGTCCCTGTCGATCCACGGCAGCTCCATTGCCAGCCCCCGCAACTACCTGGACCTGGACCCCACCTACAAGGACGCCTGGGGCCTGCCACTGCTCCGCATGACCTTCGACTTCCCGGAAAACGACCTCAAGATGTCCGCCTACATCACCCAGAAGGCTCTGGAAATCGGCAAGGCCATGGGCGGCAAGCAGGTGGCGGGCGGGCCGCGCAAGGGGCCGTACACCATCACCCAGTACCAGACCACCCACAATACCGGCGGCACGGTCATGGGCACCGACCCGGCCACCAGCGTGGTGAACCGCTACCTGCAAAGCTGGGACGTGCCCAACGTCTTCGTCATCGGCGCTTCCAACTTCCCCCAGAACGCCTCCTACAACCCCACCGGCACGGTCGGGGCGTTGGCCTACTGGGCGGCGGACGCCATCGTGAAGCGCTATCTCAAATCCCCGGGAGCCCTGGCATGAGCCTCAAGCGAGCCTGTCTGCCCGTCCTGGTGGGCCTGTTGTCCCTGGGCGCCCAAGCGGCCAATACGACCACTGCCCGCCCGACCTTGCCCAACGGCGTTGCCCCCTGCGAGAGCTGCCATGGCGCCCGGGGGGAGGGAAATCCTGCCGTCGGCGCGCCCCGCATCGCCGCCCAGCCGGCAGCCTATCTCGCGCGTCAGCTAACGGGTTTCGCCGATGGGAGCCGCAAGAGCCAGGTCATGACTCCCATTGCCAAGAGCCTCGACGACAAGCTGAAGGGCGACCTGGCCGCCTACTATGCCGCCCTGGACGCCCCCAGGACAGCCGCCGCCAAGCCGGGGCCTGCCGCCGACCGGGGCCGCCAACTGGCGACCAAGGGAGACTGGAGCCGGGAAATCCAGGCTTGCGCCAGCTGCCACGGCCCGGACGGCATCGGCGAGCCGCCCACCTATCCCTACGTTGCCGGCCAGCACGCCAATTACCTGGCGGCCGCCCTGCGGGCCTGGCGGGACGGCAGCCGCAACACCGACCCCAGCGGCCAGATGCCGACCATCGCCAAGCGCCTTTCCGACGAGGATATCGACGCCCTGGCCGCCTACTTCTCGGCGGGCACCCCACCCGGGCCGCGGGCCTTCAAGATGGCCCGGGAACCCGCTAAGGCGCCCCCCGTGGCCGCCACGCCGGCGCGGCAGGGCGGGGTTGCCGGAAGGCCGGGGACCCCCTCCGGGCAAGTGGGCGCGGAACAGGGCGAGCCGACCACCGGCGGCAGCCAGGGTCCCGGCGGAGGCGGCGCCACCACCGAGCCCACGGGCCGGTAATCCCGGGTGTCCATGGCCAGGACCGCGCTGCCCCGGCATGTGGGCTTCATTCCCGACGGCAACCGGCGCTGGGCGGAAACCCATGGCTTGCCCAAGCACTGCGGCTACGGGTTTGGCATCGAGCCGGGGTTGCAGTTATTCGAATGCTGCCGGGAGCTTGGGATACCCGAAGTCAGCATCTACGGATTTACCCAGGACAACACCCGGCGCGCCCAACTCCAGACCGAATCCTTCTCCCGGGCCTGCGTGGACTTCGCCCTGGAAATCAGCCGGCAGGGCGTCGCCCTCCTGGTGGTGGGGGATGAACGGTCGGCGATGTTTCCCGAGGAGCTCAAGCCCTTTCGCCAGCGGCAAGGGCAGGGGATGAAGGTGAATTTCCTGGTCAACTACGGTTGGCAGTGGGACTTGGGCGGCCTGGAAGCGGAAGGCCGTTTGAAGTCCGCCGAGGTCAGCCCCATCGACCTCATCGTCCGTTGGGGCGGAGGCCGCCGGCTGAGCGGCTTCCTGCCGGCCCAGTCGGTCTATGCGGACATCTACGTGGTGGACGATTACTGGCCGGACTTCGAGCCCGGCCAATTCCACGGCTCCCTGGCCTGGTTCGCTAAGCAGGACCGGACCCTGGGGGGCTGAATACCCGCTAGGAGGTCGCTTCGCTGACTTCTACCGCCTTGGTTCGCACCGGGCTGCGGCGGGCAGCCGCCCAGCCAATGAGGGAAAGAAAGACCAGTCCGCCGCCGATGAGCAGGATGCCGGCGATTTCCATGGGCTTGAACTCCTCCCCGAAGGTGAGGCGGGATGAAAGGATGGCCACCACCGGCACCCCCAGGACGGAAAGACTCGCCTCCCAGGCCGGCACCCGGTCGAGGATGTAGATCCACAGCCACCAGCACAGCGCCGTGCTCACGGTGGCCATGGTGAACAGGATGCCGACATAGGCCGGGGACCATAGCGTGGGCCGCTCCGGCACGGTTAAGGCGAGGATGGCCAAGGGAATGGCCCCCAGGATCATCTGCCAGGCGGTGAGGGCCAGCAGGTCCACCGGCTGGGAAGCCCGCAGGCGCTTGATCAGGATGGTGCCCACGGCCCAGCACATGGCCGCCCCGACGCCCAGGACCTTGCTGAGCGCGCTGCTGTGCATGTCCCAGGGCTCGATGATCATCAGGAGGCCGGTCAGGGTGCTGGCAGCGGCCAGCCACTGCTTTCCCTTTATGCGTTCCCCCAGGATGGGCCAGGCCATGAGCAGGGTCCAGATGGGCATGGTATAGATGAGGACGGCCACCTTCCCCGGTCCGCCCTCCACCAGGGCCCAGGTCTGGAGGATCATGAAACCGCCGCCCTGGGCGAGGCCGATGGCCAGGGTTTGCCCCGGTGCCGCCAGCCGGATCGGCTTCCCCATGAGCTTGAGTACCACCACCAGGGCCAGGGCGCCGCCTACGCAGCGTTCGGCCGCGAAGGCGAAGGGCGGGGCGTAGGCCAGTCCGTGCTTGGCCAGCACCCAGGTGTAACCCCAGATGAGGGAGAGGCAGGCGAGGGCAATGAGGGGGAGCCAGCGGCGGAAAGAAGGCATGGAAATTCCTGTTTTGGCAGGGGGCGGCCGTCCCGCCCCCCGTCTTGATTAGGCCGCCAGGGCCGGATAGTCGATGTAGCCTTCGGCGCCGCCACCGTAGAACTTGTCGAACCGCAGCTCGTTCAACGGGGCGTTCTCCTTCAGGCGGCGCACCAGGTCCGGGTTGCCGATGAAGGGACGGCCGAAGGCGACCAGGTCGGCCTTGCCGCTTGCCACCGTTGCAGTGGCCTCGGCGCCAGTGTAGCCGTTATTGACCATCCAGCCCCCCGGGAAGCGCCGGTGTATAGCCTCGTAGTCGAAGGGCTTGGTGTCGGCCGGGGCACGGGGGCCGCCGGTTTCGCCCTCGATCATGTGGATGAAGGCCAAGCCCAGGGGCGCCAGCTTGTCCACCACATGGCCGAACAGGGCCTGGGGGTCGCTGTCCAGGGGGGCGGTGCCGCCGAAGGTGGTCATGGGGCTCAGGCGCACGCCGGTACGGCCGGCGCCGATTTCCTGGCTGACCGCCTCCATCACTTCCAGAAGCAGCCGCGCCCGGTTGGCGATGCTGCCGCCGTAGGGGCCGCTGCGGTCATTGATGGTGTCTCGCAGGAACTGGTCCAGCAGGTAGGTGTTGGCGCTGTGGACTTCCACGCCGTCGAAGCCCGCCTCGATGGCGCAGCGGGCGGCATGGCGGTAGTCGGCGATCAGGCCGGGAATCTCGTCATCCCGCAGAGCGCGGGGCTCGGAGACATCCACGAAGCCGTCCCGGGTGAAGGTCTTGGCATTGGGGCGACGGCCGGTGGAGGACACCGGCTGGGCGCCGCCCGGGAGGAGGGAGGTGTGGGAGATGCGGCCCACGTGCCAGAGCTGGATCACCATCTTGCCGCCCTCGGCATGGACGGCATCGGTCACCTTGCGCCAGGCGGCCACCTGTTCGGGGCTGTAGATTCCCGGGGTGTCCAGGTAGCCCTGGGCCATGGGGCTGATCTGGCTGGCCTCGGCGACGATCAGGCCGGCGCTGGCCCGCTGGCGGTAGTACTCGACGGTCAGGGGGCCGGGGCAATTGCCTTCCACGGCCCGGTTGCGGGTGAGGGGGGCCATGACGATGCGGTTGGCCAGCTCGATGTCGCCGATTTTGATGGGATCAAACAGGGATGCC
>JBLNBI010000394.1:0-7489 GCA_050259815.1 Actinomycetota bacterium
ATTCCCGCCTGCAGAACAAGGTCGCAGTCGGCCCGTACCAAGCGAAGCGGTGTCGGGCTGCCGAAAGTAAAAAGCGCGTGTTGATTTCTCAACACGCGCTTTTTGTGGTGGGGAAGTCAGCGGATGCTTAGCCGCAGGTCCCCACGGCGCCGCAGGCGGTGCAGAAATCGCAGCCGTCCTTGCGGATCATGGTGTGGTTGCCGCACTCGCTGCACAGCTTGCCCACCGTCGGCAGAACCTTGTTGCTGACGGTATCTTCCGGTGCTTGCAGGATGCCCATCTGCTGGAGCGGGAAGCCGTCCTCGTCCAGGATGCCCAGCATGGCATAGCGGTGGATGATCAGGCGGGCGATGTAGGCCACCGTGGACGGGAAGGTCTGCTGCTTGCGGGAGCCGGGCACGAAGGCCATGAAGTCGCCCAGGGGCTCCGGGTAGTCCAGGAGCTTACGGAGCTTCATGCCGATCCAGGCCGGATCCAGAACCCGCATGTCGAGGGACAGGAGCTTGCACAGGCCGTCCAGGGCGCGCGGATAGTTGCCGGCCAGCCACATGGAGTAGGGGCGGGTGACGCCGTCCGGCAGGGTGATTTCCTTCAGGCCCAGGACGAAGTCTTCGCCAGAGGAGGGATTGCTCACGTCTACCGTCCAGGACAGGGTGCCATCGGTGCCGGTCTTGGGCTCCTTGCTGCTGAACAGGGCATCCATCACCGGGGTCGGACCTTCGTGCTTCAGCGCGCCCAGTTGCTCGACACGCCAGCGGATGATCTGGGCCATGGCGGAGACCACGGAGGGCATGCGTTTCTTTTCGCCGTGGGGCGGCATGGGCATTTCGAAGGCGTCGCCCGGGGTCTTGGCCAAGGCATCCAGCTTCATTTCCAGCCAGCCGTGGTCATTGGCGCGCATGTCCATGGACAGGGTCTTGGCGACGGCGCCCAGGCCGCGGGGCTCGGCGGGGCCGTTGGCCCACACCTCGAAGGGCCAGGCGCGGCCTTCCGGCTCCACATGGCCGACGAAGAGGGCGAACTTGCCGATGGGGGAATCCAGCATGTAGGTCCAGCACAGGTTGCCTTCCGGCAGGCTGGGGCGGCCCGGCCAGCGCAGGCTGGCCAGCACCGGCGCCGGCAGGTTCTTGATGGACAGGCGGCGGTTGGCGTCGGTGACGAAGTCCTGGGGAGACTTGGCATCGGCGGCAGGGGCTTCGGTCTTGGCCGGCTCCACGGAGAGCACGGAGCCCAGGACGCTGTTGGGCCGGTAGGTGGCCAGGCCCTTCAGGCCGGCCTTCCAGGCGGTGCTGTAGAGGTCCTGGAAGTCCTCGTAGGGGTAGTCGGCCGGGACGTTCACCGTCTTGGAAATGGCGGTGTCGATGCAGGGAGCGACGGCAGCCACCATCTCGGCGTGGGCCTGGGCGGAAATTTCCAGGGCGGTGACGAAGTAGTCCGGCAGGTTGTTCACATCGCCGCCCAGGTGCTTGAAGAGGCGCCAGGCGTAATCCTCGACGGCGTATTCCTTGATGGTGCCGTCCGGCATCCGCTTCTTCCGGTTGTAGGTCCAGGAGAAAGGCGGTTCGATACCGTTGGAAGCGTTGTCGGCGAAGGCCAGGGAAATGGTGCCGGTGGGGGCGATGGACAGCAGGTGGGAGTTGCGCAGGCCGTGCTTGCGGATCTCGGCCTTCACCTCGTTGGGCAGGCGGGAAGCGAAGTTGCCGCCGGACAGGTAGAGCTCGGCGTTGAAGAGCGGGAAGGCGCCCCGTTCCTTGGCCATCTCGACGGAGTACAGGTAGGCGGTGTCGCGCATGTACTCGGAAATGCGGGTGGCCATGGCCCGGGCTTCGGTACGGTCATAGCGCAGGCGCAGCATGGCCAGGGCATCGCCCAGGCCGGTGAAGCCGAGGCCGACGCGGCGCTTGTTGGAGGCCTCTTCCTTCTGGCGCTCCAGGGGCCAGTGGGTGACGTCCAGGACGTTGTCCAGCATGCGGGTGGAAACCTGCACCACCTCGCCGAAGGCTTCGAAATCGAATTCGGCCTTGTCGGAGAAGGCGTCCTTGACGAACAGGGTGAGGTTGATGGAACCCAGGCAGCAGCAGCCGTAGGGGGGCAGGGGCTGCTCGGCGCAGGGGTTGGTGGCCTCGATGACTTCGCAGTAGTTGAGGTTGTTGTCCCGGTTGATGCGGTCCAGGAACAGGATCCCCGGCTCGGCATGGTCGTAGGTGGACTTCATCACCTGGTCCCACAGGTCGCGGGCGCGGACCTTGCGGTAGACCCACAGCCCGTCCTCCCGCTGGTAGGCGCCGGCGGACTTCATCTCGCCGTTGGGCTCGGCCCGGTGCATCAGCTCCACCTCGCCGTCGTCTTCCACCGCCTGCATGAAGACGTCGGTCACGCCGATGGAGATGTTGAAATTGGTCAGGTCGCCATGGTCCTTGGCGTGAATGAAATCCTCGATGTCCGGATGGTCGCAGCGCAGGACGCCCATCTGTGCACCGCGGCGGGCGCCGGCGGACTCGACGGTCTCGCAGGAGCGGTCGAAGACCCGCATGTAGGAGACGGGGCCGGAGGCGCGGGACTGGGTGCCCTTCACATGGGCGCCCTGGGGACGGATGCTGGAGAAGTCGTAGCCGACGCCGCCGCCGCGGCGCATGGTCTCGGCAGCCTGGGCGAGGGCGGTGTAGATGCCGGGACGGCCGTCGGTCATCTCGACGATGGAGTCGCCCACCGGCTGGACGAAGCAATTGATCAGGGTTGCCTGGAGATCGGTGCCGGCGGCGGAGTTGATGCGGCCGGCCGGGATGAAGCCGTTCTCCTGGGCCCACAGGAAGCGGGCTTCCCAGTGGGCGCGATCCTTTTCCTTCTCGACGGCGGCCAGGGCATGGGCCACCCGGCGACGCACGTCATGGACGTTGGTTTCCTTGCCCTTGGCATATTTTTCGATCAGCACTTCCGCGGAAATTTCCTGTTCCGGCAGCGGAGCGATCTCCGGCGCGGCAGGAATGGCGGTCAGTGAAAGTTGTTCGGCAACAGGACTCATGGATGCACCCCTTGTTGATTTGATTTTGGATCACACAAATTCTTTTAAGGTTGCAAAGCTACTATATCTAGTGTGTCTAGGCAACGCCTTGACTATATATGGGATTTATAGCAGCCCCGGAAAGTTCCGGTCCATGACGAAAAATTTGCTGAAAAAACAAAGCCCCGGAAGCGTTTGCTCCCGGGGCTTCTAGAAAAAAAGACCGGTTTAGAGGTCGAGCAGGGTCTGGGCGTGGTGGGCCATCATCCACTCTTCATTGGTGGGGATGACCAGGACGTCCACCGAACTGGTGCCGGCCGAAATATGGAGGTCGTGGCGGGCGTTGGCTTCGGGATTGAGCTGGATGCCCAGCCACCCTGCCTGCATGCAGACGCGGCGGCGGACTTCAGCGGCGTGCTCGCCGATGCCGCCGGTGAACACCAGGGCGTCGATGCCGCCAGCGGCGGACGCCAGGGAACCCAGTTCCCGGACGATGCGGTAGCAGAAGAGATCCACCGCCTCCTGGGCCTCCGGCTTGTCGCTAGAGAGCAGGGTGCGCATGTCCTGGGAAATGCCGGAAACCCCGAGGAGGCCGGATTCCTTGTACAGGAGCTTGGTCAGTTCCTTGACCCCCATGCCCTTGTTTTCCATCAGGTACAGCATCACGCCGGGGTCCAGGTTGCCGGTGCGGGTGCCCATCATGAGGCCATCCACTGCGGTAAAACCCATGGTGGAGGCGACGCCCTTGCGATTCACCATGGCCGCCATGCTGGCGCCGTTGCCCAGGTGGGCGATGACCACCCGGCCGTCGGCCCGGCAGGAGTGCTGGGGCAGGACCCGGGCGCTGTACTCGTAGGAGAGGCCGTGGAAGCCGTAGCGGCGCACGCCCTCGGCGGTGATGGCGCGGGGCAGGCCGAAGGTCTGGGCCACCGCCGGGTTGTTGCGGTGGAAGGCGGTGTCGAAACAGGCCACCTGGGGAACCCCGGGCATGAGGCTCTTGAGGGCCTGGATGCCGGCCAGGTTATGGGGCTGGTGCAGGGGGGCGAGGGGGATGAACTTCGCCAATTGTTCTTCCACCGCTTCGTCCAGGACGGTGGGCCGGGAGAAAAGTTCGCCGCCATGGACCACCCGGTGGCCGATGGCGACGATCTGCCAGGCTGCCTCATGGGTGGTGAACCAGCGCAGCATGAAGTCGAAGGCCTGGGCGTGGTTGACGTGATCCCCTTGCACCTGCTCGTGGGCGATGCGCTTGCCTTCCCGGTCCTTGGCGATGAATTTGGTTTCGCTGGTGCCGATGCCGTCGATCTGGCCCGATACCTCGGCTTCCGGCGACAAGGGCTGGGCGAGGGGGAAGAGGGCGAACTTGATGGACGAAGAGCCCGCGTTGATGGTCAGAATGCCTTGTTTCATGGGTTAGACGCTCGTCTTGTTACGGTTGGCGTGGGCCAGCAGGGCGGCGATCACGCAGGAGGCGGTCCGGGTTTCGGCCGTGTCGGCACGGCTGGTGAGGACGATGGGTACCTTGGCGCCGAGCACGATGCCGGCGGTGAGGGCGTTGGCCAGGTATTCGAGCTGCTTGGCCACCATGTTCCCCGACTCCAGGTCGGGCACCACCAGGACTTCGGCGTGGCCGGCCACCGCCGACTTGATGCCCTTGGTCTTGGCCGCGACGATGGAAACGGCGTTGTCGAAAGCCAGCGGGCCGTCCAGGATGCCGCCCTTGATCTGGCCCCGGTCCGCCATCTTGCACAGGGCGGCGGCGTGAAGGGTCGATTCGATCTTGGGATTCACCGTCTCGACGGCGGAGAGGATGGCCACCTTCGGCTCAGCCAGGCCGATGGCGTGGGCGAAGTCGATGGCGTTCTGGATGATGTCCACCTTCTCTTCCAGGGTCGGCGCGATATTGATGGCGGCGTCGGTAATGAGCAGCGGCCGGTGGTAGGTGGGCACATCCATGAGGAAGACGTGGCTGATGCGCCGGGAGGTCCGCAGGCCATTGGCCCGGGAAACCACTTCGCCCATCAGCTCATCCGTGTGCAGGCTCCCTTTCATGAGGGCTTCCGCATCGCCGTTTCTGACCAATGAGACGGCAATGGCCGCCGAGTCGTGGCTGTGCTTGGCATTGACGATCCGGATGCCCTTGAGATCGATGCCGAATTCTTCGGCTACGGAGCGGATCTTGGATTCGGGACCCACCAGGATGGGCTCGATGATGCCCTCCTGGAAAGCCATGACCGGCCCCTTCAGGGATTCCTTGTCACAGGGGTGGGCGACGGCGGTGGGGATGGGCTCCAGACCCTTTACCCGGGAAAGGAGGTGTTGGTAGCGCTCGTATTTGTCGTCGATATGGACTTCCGGCAGGGGAACCTGCTTCAGGTTTTCCACCTTCTCAATGGGAGCGAGAATTTCGGCGGTGCCGCGGACGACCTGCAGGCCTTCCTGGTTCACACAGACACAGTCGAAGATCACGTGCTTGTTGTGGTCGAACTTCTGCTTGGCCGTGACCGTGATGGTGATGGTGTCGCCCAGGGTGACCGGCCGGGCGAAGTGCAGGGTCTGATCCACCAGGATGGTGCCGGGCCCGGGGAACTGGGTGCCCAGTACGGTGGAGATCAGGGAGCCGCTCCACATGCCGTGGGCGATCACTTCCCGGAACATGCCGCTTTCCGAGTATTGGGGATCGACGACGGCCGGATTGACGTCCCCGGTCATGACCGCGAACAGCTTGATGTCCTCAGGTTTAAGGGTCCGAGTCAGGGTGGCCGAGTCGCCGATGTGAATTTCGTCGTAGGTCTTGTTGACCAAATACAGTTGCTGGGTAGTGGGTTGCTGCATGCCGGATTCCCCAAAATATTCTTGAAATACTGCGTCTAAATACTATGTCTAAGCAGATGGGAGTATAGTCTGCTGCACTGCAACATAGCAGTCGAGTGTTACCAATTCTTGATATTCGTCAAACGAGCGATATACGGGCTGACACGTATTCGCGGCCGTAGGCAACCCATGTATAGATGTTATTTGGCATGGAAGTTGCACACGGAATTCCCTTTTAGTCGAGGTAGTTGAATGTTTAATCTGCAAGGAAAAAAAGGTCTGGTCGTGGGTATCGCCAATGGCCAGAGCATTGCGTTTGGTTGTGCCCGTGCCTTCAAGCTGTGCGGTGCCGAGTTGGCCATCACCTATCTGAACGAGAAGGCCGAGCCCCATGTCCGTCCCCTGGCCCAGATGGTGGCGGCGCCCATCGTCATGCCCCTGGACGTGGAACAGCCGGGGCAGTTGGAAGCCGTCTTCGAGACCATCGAAAAGGAGTGGGGCAAGCTCGATTTCATCGTCCATTCCATCGCTTTCGCTCCCATGAATGACCTGCACGGTCGAGTGACCGACTGTTCCCGGGATGGGTTCCTGCGGGCCATGGATATTTCCTGCCACTCCTTCATCCGCATGGCCAAGCTGGCCGAGCCCCTGATGACCGACGGCGGTTGCATGATCACCATGAGCTACCTGGGCGCCGATGAAGTGGTGGAGAACTACGGCATGATGGGCCCGGTCAAGGCGGCCCTCCAGTCCTCCTCCCGCTACCTCGCCGCCGAACTCGGCCCCAAGGGCATCCGGGTTCACGCCATTTCCCCGGGGCCGCTGCAGACCCGCGCCGCTTCCGGCATCAAGGGCTTCGACAAGCTGATGGATTCGGCGGTCGAGCGGGCGCCGCTGCATACCCTGGTTTCCATCGACGACGTGGGTGCCCTCGCGGCCTACCTGGTGAGCGATGTGGCCAAGACCATCACCGGCGGCACCATCTACATCGACGGCGGCTACAACGTTGTCGGTAGCTGATTGACCCCACGGGGGATGGGGTTGTGACAGAATGAAATTGCCGAACGCATAATCGATTCAATTCAGGGGGTGTCTCTTGATAATCAACTCCATCCATCCGGAGGGTGTCGCCGGTATCGTTGACCGGGTCGTCGCCCGCTGGCGCCGGGATCCGACCTGCATGGTCCAGATCCTGCGCGAAGTGCAGGAACAGTGCGACTGGCTTCCCCCGTACGCCATCGACCGACTACAGTCGGTGCTCGGTGTGCCGCGGACCAAGATCGAAGGGGTAGCCGGCTTCTACTCCTTCCTCTACACCCAGCCCCGGGGCCATTACCGCATCCTCTTTTCCGACAACATCACGGACCGCATGTTGGGCAACATGGCCCTCATGGAGCGCCTTTGCCGCAACCTGTGGATCGAGCCGGGAAAGGTGTCGGAGGATGGCCTGGTCAGCGTAGACAAGACCTCCTGTACCGGCATGTGCGACCAGGGGCCGGCGCTCCTGGTCAACAACTACGCCGTCACCCGCCTCACCGAAGCACGCATCGACCAGATCGCCGAACTGGTGCGGAACAAGGTGCCCGTGGCCGAATGGCCGGCGGAATTTTTCCAGGTCGAGGACAACGTCCGCCGGGCGGACATCCTCCTCGGCCATGAACTCAAGCCCGGGGA
>JBLNBI010000395.1:0-5523 GCA_050259815.1 Actinomycetota bacterium
TGTAGGGGGCAGCGTCGAGGAGGGGCTTCAGTGTTTGCCACAGGTCCTTGTCTCCAGCGGCGAGCTGGACCCGGTGTTCCGGCAGGTGCAGCCAGGCGTTGCTGCGGGCGAGGTTGCCGGCCTCCAGACACTGGCCCACCAGCACGTCGAAGGCCGGGCGCGGTAGGGCCGGCAGGGTCAGGCGGCGCAGGCGGTCCCGCTCGACGCCGGGCATGTCCGGGGCGCGCTCGTGCTCGGCGGCCAGGGCGGCCAGGAGTCGCTCCTTCAGTTCTTGCCAGCGCGGGGCGGAAAAGCCGGTGTCGGCGACTACGGTAAGGCCGAGGCGGACGGCCAGTTCGGCCGATTCCGCCGCCGACAGGTTGCGGTTGATGGCGTAGCGGGCCAGGTCCACGCCGGCCGGCTGGCGCTCGGCGGCCAGGGCCAGGGCGGCGGCCGGGTCCGGGTCGGCCAGGGCCTGGAGCATGGCCAGGCGCTCGGGACTCCGCTTGTGGCGGCTGGGGGGGAAGATGTCCAGGACTTCGCCGCCGCCCACGGTGTGGCGGGCGGAAGCGTCCCGGAGGATGAAGCGGTCGCAGCAGACGCAGCCCACTTCCCGTTCCAGGGCGATCTGGGCGAAGCCGGAGGTGCCGGGGGCGAGTTCATTCCCTTCCAGGAGGGCGACCCGGCCGGGGATGTCCTCGGCCCCCAGGTGAACATGGACCTGGGTCCAGTGCTTCAAGGGCGGCTGGTCGGGCAGGACCCGCAGGCGGGCGTCGAAGCGGGTCAGGGGCTGGTGCAGGGCGGGAGCGAGGACCCACATACCCCGCTCCACCTCGGCCTTCTCGATCCCGGTCAGGGCCAGGGCGATGCGCTCGCCCACCTGGCCGCTGTCGGCGGGGCTGTCCTGGACCCGCAGGCTGCGGACCCGCACCGGTTTGCCGGGCGGCGAGAGGAGCAATTGGTCGCCGGCCTGCACCCGGCCGGAAAAGGCCGTGCCGGTGACCACGGTGCCGACGCCGCCCAGGGTGAAGCAGCGGTCCACCGCCAGGCGGAAGCTGCCCTTCTCCAACCTGCCGCCCAGTTCGGCGGCGGCGTTATCCAGATGGGCGCGCAGTTCGGAGATGCCGGCGCCGGTGGTAGCAGCCACCCGGAAGACGGGCGCGCCGGCCAGGCCGGTGCCGGCCAGCAACTCGCGGACCTCGGTCTCCGCCGCCGCCACCCGCTCGGGGCCAACAGCGTCGCACTTGGTCAGGGCCACGGCGCCCCGCTTGAGGCCCAGGAGTTCG
This sequence comes from Actinomycetota bacterium, assembly GCA_050259815.1. Classification (GTDB taxonomy): domain Bacteria; phylum Pseudomonadota; class Gammaproteobacteria; order Burkholderiales; family Rhodocyclaceae; genus JAGTRP01. The sequence continues at coordinate 1,266 of JBLNBI010000395.1, forward strand.
ACGATCTCCAGGTGCTCCCGGGTCTGGGGCATGGGGCCGTCGTCGGCGGCCACCACCAGGAGGGCGAAGTCGATGCCGGTGGCTCCGGCCAGCATGTTGTGGATCAGCTTCTCGTGCCCCGGCACATCGATGAAACCCAGCATCCCGCCGTCGGGAAGGGGCGTGTAGGCGTAGCCCAGGTCCAGGGTGATGCCCCGGGCCTTCTCCTCCTTCAGGCGGTCGCAATCCACCCCGGTGAGGGCCTTCACCAGGGTGGTCTTGCCGTGGTCGATGTGGCCGGCGGTGCCGATGATCATCCGAACATGTCCTCGTACATGCGGCTTGCCCACTGGAAGTCTTCGGTCACCACTTCCGCACGGCGCAGGTTGTCGTCATCCTGGTCCTGGACGATGACGCCCTTGTCATTGAATTGGTACTTGAAGCGCACCGCCACGTCCTCCCGGGGCGAAGCGTTCACCATCATGAAGCACAGGTTGTCCGGTAGCGCGGGTTTGGGTTCCTTCCCGGCCACCCGGTCGGCAATGTAGCGGGCGACGATCTTGCCGTGGGCGTTGGCCACATGGCCAGCCTTGGGATAGAAGTTGAACAGGGGCGACACCACGCCCACCGAGTCGCCGATGACGTACACGTCCTTGTCGTCCTTCAGGTTCAGGAAGACGGGATCGACATTGGCCCAGCCGGTAGGCTTGCCTTCCGCATTCTTGCCCACGGCACCGGCCTTCCAGGCCATGTCGCCGGCCTGGTGCGGTGCCATGAGGATGCTGTGGTCGAACCTGAAATCCCCGGCGCTGGTCTTGATGCGCTTGTTGAAGGGATCGACCTCCTGGATGGCCGCCTTGGGCACGTAGGTGATCTGGTCCTTGTAGAGGTTCTCGAAGGCCTCCTGGAAGCCGCCGGTGATGGGCCGCGGGCTGTCCTTGGGGTCGAGGATGGTGATCCGGCCCTTGACCTTGTTGGTCTTGAACAGCCAGGCGATGAGGCAGGCCCGCTCGTAGGGGGACGGCGGGCAGCGGTGGGGCGGGGGCGGCAGGGTCATGACCAGGTCGCCGCCCTTGAAATTCCGGATGCCCTCCTTGAGGATGAAGTGCTCGGAATTGGGGATGTAGGCGGCCGGGAAGTGGGTCCGGGTGTAGTCCGCCGCCCGCCGGTCGTTGCCGAACCAGGCCTCGTAGTTGTAGCGGATGCCGGAACCGATGATCAGGTAGTCGTAATCCACCCAGCCCTGGGCGGTGACGACCCGCTTCTTGTCCCGCTCGAAGGCCGTCACCTCGGTCTGGATGAACTTGTAGCCGTACTTGTCGGCCACCTTGAGGTAGCTCCAGGTCAGGTAGTTGGTGTCCACCACGTCGATGAGCCACTTGTTGCTCATGGGGCAGGAGAAGAACACCGGGTTCCGCTCCAGCACCACCACGTCGAGGGTGGGATCGTTCTGCTTCAGGTACTTGGCGGCGGTAATGCCGCCCCAGCCGCCGCCGCAGACCACGACCCGCTTGCCGGTGGCTTTGGGCAGCAGAGGATCGCTCTGGGTGGTGATGAGGAAGGGCAGCGGCGTGGTGGGCTGGGCCAGGGCGGCGCCGGCCCCGAGGGCCCCGGCGGCCGCAATGAACTGGCGGCGGGTAATGGTCATTATGTGTTCTCCCTGATGACTAACCGCCCGGGCGTGGAGTCGCCCGGACTTACGGGTGATCCGTTGCCGGATCGGGTTGGCGGCGGGCGGTGCGCAGACCGCCGGAATTTGCCGGTATCCATTCCCGCCTACATGAAGTTGCGGGTATGCAGGGAAGCGAGGCGCCGGGCCGACTCCCCGGTAAAGCCCAGTTTGGCGAGGCGCGCCTCCCGGCCCCGGCCCATGTCCTGGACCAGTTCCTGGACGCGGCCGTAGCCCTGGGCGATATCCGCCGGGCGGGTGCCCCCGGCGGCCAGCAGGATGAGGGCATCGAATACTTCCTCGTTGAGGCCGGAGGTACCGGACAGGTGCTCGTGCCGGGCCTCCACCGCATTGGCCAGGCGGGACAGGAGGGCCGGCTCCGCCGCCAGGCGCTGGCCCAGGTGGGCCATGCCGAAGGCGACGTGGCGGGCCTCGTCCCGGGCCACCAGGCGGGCGAGCTGGCGGGTCACCGGGTCAGGGGCGTGATGGTGGAGGAAATTGAGGAGGCTGACGAAGGTCCCTTCCCCCAGCACTGCCAGCAGGAACTGGACGACGGAAAATTCCGGTTCGTCCAGGAGCGTCTTCAAGGAAGCCTGTCCGCCGGCGGTGGACAGGGCCGGCGCCCGGCCCCTCAGGGCGATGCGCCGGGTCATGGCATCGATGTGGCGGGCCTCGTCGGCCACCTGGATGGCCAGCACCGCCTGCACCTCCCGGTAATGGGGATGGAGCTGGCCGAGGAAGCGGGCAGGAACGATGAGGGCCGCATTCTCGTTCTCAATCATGTAGGTCATGACCTGGACCACCGCGTCTTCCACCTCGTTCGGCAGCTCGAAGGGGGCGCTCCAGTCGATGGCCTCGTCCACATGCCACTGGGCGGCCAGGGCCTCGGCGTAGATGGCGGCGGCGCTGTCGGCCCAGACCTCCTCCTTGCGATTGAGCCGGAAGCCGAAGGCGGGGGCGCCCGCCTCCACCGTAGCCCCACGGGCGGCCAGGCCCCAGCGGGCGTCGGCCAGGGGGAGCACGGCGGCGTCTCCCTGGGGATCGATGGCGCCGGTGGCGGCCGCCCCCCGCCAGCGTCCGGCCTGGGTCGCGCCGCGGGTGAGGCGGGCTTCCAGGCGGCCTTCAGCCTCGGCGAAACCGACTTCGTGGCCCTGGCTGCGGCACCAGGCGGCGAGGGGCCCTTCCCAGGCCCGGCCGGTGCCCACCACCCTGAGGCTTTCGCCCACCCCGATCCGGGCGATGGCGAGTTTTACGAGGAGATGGGCGCCGGCGTCGAAGCCCAGGTCTTCAATATCGATAATCGGCGACAAGGATGTTCCCCTTTGCGTCGTAGAAGCCTTCGTCATCCACCGCCCGCTCCAGCAGGGGGTAGCCGCTGGTGCGCCCCGGGCGCCAGGCCCGCAGGCCTTCCAGTTCGAGGAGCGGGCGCACCTCTGGGTCGTCCCAGAACATGCCGAGCAGCAGTTGGACGAAGCGGTCCACCAGCTCGGCCGGGGCGTCGGGGCTGACGGTGAAGTTGCAGTGGTCGTAGAGGCCGGTGCGGGCCAGGATGCGGGTGGCGCCGCTGCCCAGGATGCCCTCGTTGGCGAAGGCCAGGTAATTGCCGTCGATCATCCAGGCGGCGTCGATTTCCCCCGCCATCAGGGCCTGGGCGGCATCCCGTTCGCCGCCGATGTGGTCGCCGTGCTTGCCCCCCAGGACGTCGAAGCGCCGGGCCGTGTAGTCGCGGCCGGCGATGAGTCTGGACTGGCGCAGGTGATCCAGGGGGATGAGGGTGGCCTGGGGGGAATCGACCGCGCCGAAACCCACCCGGCGGCCGGAGAGGCCGCCGAGGTCGGTCGGGCCGTCGGCGCGCACCACCAGGACCGAGGAGAGATCCTGGTCGGTATCCCGCATGGCCACGGCGCTGACCGCTACGCCCCGGGCTCGGGCCATGCGGTCGGCCCGTACCCAGGCCAGGGGCGAATTCCAGGCAAGATGAAGGGTGCCGTCGAACTGGGCTTCCACCTGGCGCTCGTAATTGGAATAGAGGACGAAGTCGAATTCCAGGCCCCGTTCCCGGAACCAGGCCTTGAAGCCTTCCCAGATGGTGACGACCTTGGGCGCGTAGGCGACGGCGCCCATGACGAGAGTTTGAGCCATGCCTGTCTCCTTAGCCGAACACGGGCATGCCGCAGACGGCCTTGCCGATGAAGTCGTAGAGGGCGTCGGCGGTGGGGGCCATCACCGTGGCGGCGCGGGCGTCCCGGAAATGGCGCTCCACCCCGTGGTCCTTCCGGAAGGCGGCGCCGCCGCAGACCCGCATGGCGAGGTCGGCCACCTCGGTGCCGGTTTCGGCCGCCGAGGCCTTGATTTCCAGGAGGCGCAGCATGGCGTCGGGGCGGCCCTGTTCGAGGGCGTCGATGCTGTCCATGAGCAGCGTCCGCACCTGGTCCACCTTGATCCGGGCGCGGCCGATGTAGGCCCGCACCGTGGGCAGGTCGGCGATGGACTGGCCGAGGTGTTCGAAGCGGGTGGCCGAGACGTGGGCGATGGCCTTGCCCAGGGCCGCTTCCATGTTGCCGAGGGAGACGGCGGCGGTCATCAGGTTGAAGTAGGGGACGACGGTGC
>JBLNBI010000396.1:0-5676 GCA_050259815.1 Actinomycetota bacterium
CCGCCGCCCCACCGGGGGCTGGCCGTCGTCCACCAGGAGGAGACCTTTCTCGTCCTCGACAAGCCCTGCGGCCTCCTGTCGGTACCCGGTCGGGGCGAGGACAAGCAGGACTGCCTGGCGGCCCGGGTCCAGGCGGAATTTCCGGATGCCCTCATCGTCCATCGCCTGGACATGGAAACCTCCGGCCTGCTGGTCATGGCCCGGGGGGAGGAGTCCCACCGGCGCCTCAGCCGGTTTTTCCGGGATCGCCAGGTGGACAAGCGCTACGTGGCGGTGGTGGCGGGCCGGATGGCGACGACGGAAGGAGAGGTGAACCTGCCCCTCATCACCGATTGGCCCAACCGGCCGCGGCAAAAGGTGGATTTCGACATCGGCAAGCCGTCCCTCACCCGCTTCCGGGTTCTGGGCTACGAGGGGGAAACAACCCGGGTGGAGCTGGAGCCGGTCACCGGCCGCTCCCACCAGTTGCGGGTCCATATGCAGTCCCTCGGCCACCCCATCCTGGGGGACCCGCTCTACGGCAGCGCAGGAGCGCGGCTGCTGCTGCACGCCACCCGCATCGCCTTTCCCCATCCCTTTACCGGGGAACCCATGGCCTTCGCCCGGGAGCCGGAATTTTGAAAGGATGATGGAACGATTTCTTATGAAAAGTGTTTACTCCTTTGCAGTTCCACCCAAAGGAGAAACATGATGAGAAAAACCATCCTTTTCGCTGCCCTGGCCACCGCTGCCACCTTCTCCCTGGCCCAGACGCCTCCCGCCAAGACCTCCGCCGACGGCCTCACCGGCCCCAACGGCATGACCCTGTACACCTTCGACAAGGACCAGGCCGCCAGCGGCAAGAGCATGTGCTCCGGGAAGTGCGCCGAGAACTGGCCGCCCTTCTACGCCGCCGAGGGAGACAAGGCCAACGGCGACTTCTCCATCGTCACCCGGGACGACGGCCAGCGGCAGTGGGCCTACAAGGGCAAGCCCCTGTACTACTGGTCCAAGGACGCCAAGGTGGGCGACCGCACCGGCGACAACTACAACAACGTCTGGCACGTCGCCAAGTGACGGCCCGCTAAGGGCTTCTCCCTGGCCGGCCCAGGCCGGCGGGAAGGACTGAAGGCACGGAAAGCAGGCACACCGGCCGCCTCGGCGAGAGGCTTGGCCGGCGGTGCCTGTTGCGCCGCAATAATCCGTATAATCCGTGCCATTTCAAACCCTTGCCGCAAAGCGGGCCGCCATGCTCATCTGGTTCGTCGTTCTCTACCTGGTCATCTCCATCGGCATCGGCCTCTTCGCCGCCACCCGGGTCCACAACGCCAAGGATTTCGCCGTCGCCGGCCGCCACTTGCCCCTGCCGGTGGTCACCGCCACGGTCTTCGCCACCTGGTTCGGGGCGGAAGCGGTGTTCGGGGCTTCGTCCACCTTCGTCAAGGAAGGGCTGCGGGGCGTGGTGGCTGACCCCTTCGGGTCGTCCATGTGCCTGATCGTCGCCGGCCTGTTCTTCTCCCGCTACCTGTACAAGCTCAACATCATCACCCTGGGCGACTTCTACCGGATGCGCTACAGCCGCTCGGTGGAGATCATCACCACCCTCTGCATCGTCGCTTCCTACCTGGGCTGGGTGTCGGCCCAGATCAAGGCCCTGGGCCTCATCCTCAATGTGGTCACCGACGGCGGCATCAGCCAGACCGCCGGCATGGTCCTGGGCGCCGCCGTGGTCCTCACCTACACCACCTTCGGCGGCATGCTGTCGGTGGCCGTGCTGGATTTCGTCCAGATGGCGGTGAGCATGGGCGGCCTCTTCTATATCGCCACGGTACTGTCCGACAAGACCGGCGGGGTGGCGACGGTGATCGACCATGCCGCCGCCGCCGGCAAGTTCGAATTCTTCCCCGAGCCCGATCCCTGGCTGTGGCTCACCTTCATCGGCGCCTGGCTGACCATGATGCTGGGCTCCATTCCCCAGCAGGACGTCTTCCAGCGCATCACCTCGGCCAAGAGCGCCAAGGTGGCGGTGTGGGGCTCCATCCTGGGGGCCTCCATCTATTTCTGCTTCACCTTCGTGCCCATGTTCATCGCCTATTCGGCGACCCTCATCGACCCGGGCCAGTACATGCCGCTGCTGCAATCCGAGGCGCCCACCGACTACCAGCGGGTGCTACCCCTGCTGGTCATGGAGCACACTCCCCTGTTCGCCCAGGTGCTCTTCTTCGGCGCCGTGCTGTCGGCCATCATGAGCTGCTCCTCCGCCACCCTGCTGGCCCCCTCGGTGACCTTCGCCGAGAACATCGTCCGCGGCTTCTACCCTGAGATGGGGGACCGGGCCTTCCTGCGCATGATGCGCCTGTGCATCGTGGCCTTCGCCTGCCTGGTGCTGGGCTTCGCCCTGGTTTCCAACGCCTCCATCTTCAAGATGGTGGAGAACGCCTACAAGGTGACCCTGGCCGGCGCCTTCGTGCCCCTCTTCGCCGGCGCCCTGTGGAAGCGGGCCACCACCCAGGGCGCCCTGGCGGCCATCATCGGCGGCCTGACTTCCTGGCTGCTGGTGGAATTCCTGGTGGCCGAGGCGAGCCCGGTGCCGCCCCAGCTCATCGGCCTGGGAGTGAGCGCTGTCGGCATGGTCCTGGGCTCCCTGCTGCCCCAGTGGGTGGGTCACCCCACGGTCCACGAGGACATCCACGCCGAGCTCCATCACCGGGCCGCCGCCCAGACCCACCACGCCGAAGCGGTGCACGAGCACACGCCCCGCTGAGGCCTCCAGTCTCCTCGCTCCCTCCCATCGGCTATAAAGAAAGGGGAGGCCCGTGAATCCCTTCACCGCGGCCCCCCGCTGATTCCGGCCGACTACCGGCTAGGCTGAACTCCGCCCGGGGAAGGCGGTCAATAAATACAAGCCACTCTGTACGGCCCGGAAAGGAGGCGTGCCGTGCGTACAGCGATTCCACTCACACCAACGATGCAATGCATTGGAGTGGCCAATTTCCTAGGTGCACCTGGACCGGGTCCCGAGCGGGGACCGGAAGCCCTGCGTCAGGCGGGACTGGTCGCGGCCCTGCGGCGCAACGGCCTGCAGGCGGAATGGCGCGTGACCCTGGTTCCCGGTGCCGGAGAGCGTATGCAAGCCTTGTATCAATTGCTCCTGGACGTGGCGGACGCCGGCGAGGACGTGGTTTCCTCCGGCGCCAAGCCGATCTTCGTGGGCGGCGACCACAGCCAGGCCGCGGGCGCTTGGCGGGGCGTCGGCCGTGCCCTGGGCACCGCCCCCGGGCTCATCTGGATCGACGCCCACCTGGATTCCCACACTCCAGCCACCAGCCAATCCGGCAACCTGCACGGCATGCCCCTGGCCGCCCTCCTGGGCTACGGCGATAGGGCCATGACCGATATTCCCGGCCCCACCCTCGACCCCCGCCGGGTGGCGGTGGTCGGCGGCCACAGCTTCGAGCCGGCGGAAGTCCGCTTCCTGGACCAGTTGGGCGTGCAAATTTTCGGCATCGATGAAATCCGCCAGCGGGGGCTGGCGCCGGTGTTCGCGGATGCCCTGGAAATCGCCAACCGGGACGGAGGGGATTTCGGCATCAGCTTCGACCTGGACGCCATCGATCCTTTGGAGGCCCCGGGCGTCTCTACCCCGGTGGCCGGCGGCATCCCCGCCGAACCCCTGCGCCGGGCGCTCCACGGCTGCCTGCGGGACCGCGCCTGCGTCGGCCTGGAGGTGGTGGAATACAACCCGGACTACGACCCCCACGGACGCACCGCCCGCCTGGTCATCGACCTGCTGGAATCCGCCGCCCAGCCGGGCAGCGCCGAATTGCGCCAGTGGGAAGGCAAGCACGGCGCCCGCAACTACGCGCCCCTGCCGGTGGTGCTCCAGGCGGGCAGCGGCTGCTGGCTCGCCGACGTGGAGGGCAAGCGCTACCTGGACCTCATGTCCGCCTATTCCGCCGCCAGCTTCGGCCATAGCCATCCCCGCCTGGTGGCCGCCCTATCCGCCCAGGCGGGCCGCCTGGCGGTCACCTCCCGGGCCTTCTCCAACGACCGGCTGCCCCTGCTGCTGCGCCGGCTCACCGGGCTGTTCGGCTACGACCGGGCCCTGCCGGTGAATACCGGCCTGGAGGCGGTGGAAACGGCCTTGAAGGCCGCCCGCAAGTGGGCCTACAAGGTGAAGGGCGTTCCGGAAGGGCAGGCGGAGATCATCGCCTGCACGGGCAATTTCCATGGCCGTTCCATCGCCATCGTCGGGCTGTCCACCGAGGACCAGTACCGGGACGGCTTCGGCCCCTTCCCAACCGGCCTGACGACGGTGCCCTACGGCGACGCTGCCGCCCTGGAAGCCGCCATTACACCCAACACCGCCGCCTTCCTGGTTGAACCGATCCAGGGGGAGGGCGGCATCGTGGTGCCGCCTGCGGGCTATCTCTCGGCCTGCGCCGAAATCTGCCGGCGCCACCGGGTCCTCTTCGTCGCCGACGAGGTCCAGACCGGCCTGGGGCGCACCGGCCGGCTGCTGGCCTGTGAGCACGAGGGCGTGCGTCCCGATGGCGTGATCCTGGGCAAGGCCCTGGGCGGCGGCCTCTTGCCGGTATCGGCCTTCCTGGCCGACGACGAGGTGATGCAGGTCTTCCACCCCGGCGACCACGGCTCCACCTTCGGCGGCAACGCCCTGGCGGCGGCGGTGGCCCTGGAGGCCCTGGATGTTCTCGAGGAAGAGGCCCTGGTCGGCCATGCCGATGAACTTGGCCGGCACTTGTCGGTCTGCCTGGAAGAAATCGCCCGGAATTCGCCGGCAGTGCGGGAAGTGCGCGGCCGGGGATTATTGGCCGGAATCGAACTAAATCCCCAAATCGATGCCCATTCGTTGGCGCTTGCCCTCCTGGAAAAGGGCGTGCTGACCCGGGAAACCCACGGAACGGTGCTGCGGCTCGCCCCGCCGCTCGTCATCTCCCGCGAGGAACTGGATTGGGGGCTGGTGCAGATTGCCGACACGCTGGCGGCCTGGGGGGAGCCCCTGCCGCGGGCGGCTTGAAAGTCGCAATGGAAATAAATCTTTGTACGGGTTGCCTATCTAACCGCTAGGACGCCAAGACGAGAGGAGGCCATCATGTCATTGTTCAGCCGTTACCAAAGCCGCTACGAGGCCTCGCAAGAGGAAGAGATGTCGGTCCAGGATTACCTTGAGTTATGCCGCAAGGATCGCACCGCCTATGCCAGCGTCGCGGAGCGCATGCTGATGGCCATCGGGGAGCCGGAGCTGGTGGACACCCGTGTGGATCCCCGCCTGTCCCGCCTCTTCGCCAACAAGATCCTCAAGGTCTATCCCGCCTTCAAGGAGTTCTACGGCATGGAGGAGGTGATCGAGCATATCGTCGCCTACTTCCGCCACGCCGCCCAGGGCCTGGAGGAGAAGAAGCAGATCCTCTACCTGCTGGGCCCCGTCGGGGGCGGCAAGTCGTCCCTGGCCGAGAAGCTGAAGTACCTGATCGAGAAGGTCCCCTTCTACGCCATCAAAGGCTCGCCGGTCCATGAATCGCCCCTGGGGCTGTTCAACCCGGCGGAAGACGCCACCCTGCTGGAAGAGGATTTCGGGATCCCCCGCCGCTACCTGGGCTCCATCATGAGCCCCTGGGCGGTGAAGCGCCTGCACGAGTTCGGCGGCGACATCACCAAGTTCCGGGTGGTGAAGCT
>JBLNBI010000397.1:0-2996 GCA_050259815.1 Actinomycetota bacterium
CCCTGCCCCGCCCGCCGGGCAGCGGCGAGGGCGGCGTCGGCGGCCGTCAGGAGCACCTCCGCATCGCCGCCGTCCTCCGGATAAAGGGCGATGCCGACGGCGGCGGCCATTTGCAGGCTCTGCCCGCCCATTTCTGCCGGCAGGGCGATGACCGCCACCAGATTGGCGGCGACGCTGCCGGCGTGTTCCGGCGCCGCCAGGTCTTCCAGGAGGATGACGAAGGCGCCGTCCCCCAGGCGGGCCACGGTGTCGGTGCCCCGCAGGCAGGTACGGAGCCGTTCGGCCACCTCCCGGTGCAGGCGGTCGCCCGCCTCCCCGGCAGCCTGGAAACCATCCACCGCCAGGGACATGACCGCCAGGCGCCGCTTTTCCCGCTCCGCCTTGAGGATGGCGTGCTGCAGGCGGTCCAGGAGCAGGGTGCGGCTGGGCAGGCCGGTGAGGGGATCGTGGAAGGGCTCCACCGGGACGGCATCCTGGAGCACCGGCAGGGGGGCGTCGGATTCCCGCTCCTCCGTCTTCTCGAGCATGTGCTGGAGGGAGGACTGCAACCGGCGCACCCACACGGCGAGGGGCAGGCCGACAGCCAGAGCCGCCAGCAGCGCGGCCAGCAGAATGTAGGACCAGGAGGGCACGAAAGAGGCTAGAGCGTCGAAAGGGACACTGCGTAGACGCCGCCGATGGCCAGGAATTCGTCTTCCCCCTGGAGGATTCCGGGAATCAGCCCGCAATGGAAGAAGATTTTGGTCAGGGGCACCCTGACGGTGAGGATGTAGTCGCCGAACTCCCCCGCCCGCTCTCGATTTGAAGTGAAGGAATTGAGGTTGTTGAGGAGCAGGAGCCGCCCCCCGCCATCCATGCGGGCCAGCACCTCGTGCTCGCCCACCCGGTTCACGCCCCGGTACAGGGTGACGTGGGGCTCCCCGGGGTGGAGGCGGGCCATTTCGTACTGGCAGTAGGCATAGACCAGGTCCAGCTGGGCTTCCAGGGCATTGGTGCCGTACAGGCCGTGGGAGCGCATTTCCAGGTAGCGCCGGTAGGCGGGCTCGGAAGGGTCCCGCAGGGGCTCGCCGTGGAAGCGCGGCGTCAGGCCGAAGCGGGATTCCACCCAGCCCTTCAGCACCGCTCCCTCCCGGCTGTCGGAGTCGAAGCTCCAGCCCCGGATCATTCGGATGTAGTTGGCTTTCGCCCGGCCCTTGCGCCCGCCGGTGAGGCCGGCCTCTTCCGGGTGTTCCAGGCGGAAATGGACGGTAACGTAGTCCCCGAAGATCTCGGCCCGGATGGCCGGGTCGGCCACGCCTTCGACGCGGCGGAAGAGGTCCTGGTGCAGTTCGGCGACGCCGTCCAGGTGGAGGGGAACCGGGTTGTCCTGGTAGGTGGGGCTGCCCAGGATCACCGCCGGCAGGTTGCAGCGGTTGATGGGCAGCCGGGCTTCGCGGGGAAGCACCGGCGCTTTGTCGTCAGCCCGACAAAACCCCAAGGAATTGTCGCTTTCCGAATACCCCGCCGCCCCCGGCGCAAAATTATTTTCCATTTGTTTTTCAGTCGGTTACCAGAGTTTTTACCGTCTGGCACGGTCCGTGCAGAGGAAGAGGCGCGACTCTCAATTCCCTCGCAATCGATTCAATCGACTGACTGACTTAGGAGATTACACCATGGCTAAACTGCGTCAATGCGCCATCTACGGCAAGGGCGGCATCGGCAAGTCCACCACCACCCAGAACCTGGTGGCGGCGCTGGCCGAGGCCGGCAAGAAAGTGCTGATCATCGGCTGCGACCCGAAGGCCGACTCCACCCGCCTGATCCTCCACAGCAAGGCCCAGACTACCGTCATGCACCTGGCGGCCGAAGCCGGATCCGTCGAGGACCTGGAACTGGAAGACGTGCTCTCCGTCGGTTTCGGCGGCGTCAAGTGCGTCGAGTCCGGCGGCCCGGAACCCGGCGTCGGCTGTGCCGGCCGCGGCGTCATCACCGCAATCAACTTCCTGGAAGAGGAAGGCGCCTACGAGGACGACCTGGACTTCGTGTTCTACGACGTGCTGGGCGACGTGGTCTGCGGCGGCTTCGCCATGCCGATCCGCGAAAACAAGGCCCAGGAAATCTACATCGTCGTCTCCGGCGAAATGATGGCCATGTACGCCGCCAACAACATCTCCAAGGGCATCGTGAAGTACGCCAACTCCGGCGGCGTCCGCCTGGCCGGCCTGATCTGCAACTCCCGCAACACCGACCGGGAAGACGAGCTGATCGAAGCCCTGGCCGCCAAGCTGGGCACCCAGATGATCCACTTCGTCCCCCGGGACAACGTGGTGCAGCACGCCGAAATCCGCCGCATGACCGTCATCGAGTACGACCCGAAGGCCAAGCAGGCCGACGAGTACCGTGCCCTGGCCAACAAGATCATCGGCAACCAGAAGTTCGTCATCCCCACCCCCCTGGAGATGGAAGAGCTGGAAGAGCTGCTGATGGAGTTCGGCATCATGGAAGTCGAAGACGAGTCCATCGTCGGCAAGACCGCCGCCGAGCTGGCCGCCTAAGCAACAACCGTCTTCAAACCTACTGTTGGCGCCGTGCCCGGATTAGGGCCGGCGCAACGAAAGGAGTAACAGCATGTCGCTCACCCGCGAAGAATCCCAGGCCCTCATCGCCGAGGTGCTGGAGGTCTATCCCGAGAAGGCCAAGAAGGACCGCGCCAAGCACCTGATGGTCAATGACAAGGCCCTCGAGTCCTCCAAGAAGTGCATCACCTCCAACCGCAAGTCCCTGCCCGGCGTCATGACCATGCGGGGCTGCGCCTACGCCGGTTCCAAGGGCGTGGTGTGGGGTCCGATCAAGGACATCATCAGCATCTCCCACGGACCCGTCGGCTGCGGCCAGTACGCCCGCGCCGGCCGCCGCAACTACTACGTCGGCACCACCGGCGTCGATGCCTTCTGCGAACTGAACATCACCTCCGACTTCCAGGAGAAGGACATCGTCTTCGGCGGCGACAAGAAGCT
>JBLNBI010000398.1:0-8997 GCA_050259815.1 Actinomycetota bacterium
AGCCGCAACATGTTCGCCGGCCAGGGCATCCAGGCGGCCGAGGCGGTGCGCATGATCCGGGAGGGCTTGGCGCCCAGCGACATTGGCGCCCGCCTGAAGCAGCTGGGCGACCTCACCTACACCTACCTGGTGCCCGCCGATCTCCACAACATCTACAAGCGCGCCTCCAAGAAGGGGGACCGCAGCCTCTCCTGGGGCGGCTATGCCCTGGGCACCGTCCTGGACGTTAAGCCCATCCTCCGCTGCCATCGGGACGAAACCGGCCCGGTGGCCAAGGTCCGCGGCTTCGAGGCCGGGGTGGAAAAGCTGTTCGACAACCTGGCGGCCCAGGTCGAGAAGGGCCTGGCGGCCCCGACCGTCTGCCTGTCCTACGGCGGCGAACCGGACGAGGTGAGGTCCATGCCCGGCTACCGCCGCTTCGCCCGTCTGGCCGTGGATCGGGACATCCAGATCCTGGTTTCCGCCATGAGCAAGACGGCAGCAGTCAATGTCGGGCCCGGCGCCCTGGCGGCGGCTTTCGCCGCTTCCGACCCCGTATTGCCTTGAGGTACGCATGCTGATGCACCCATTTCCCAAACTGATGCACTGGCAGATCCAGCGGGACGCCGACGGCATCGCCTGGCTCACCCTGGACAAGGCCGGTGCTGCGGCTAATTCCCTCTCCGCCGAGGTCATGGTCGAGCTGGGCCTCGCCCTGGACCAGTTGGACGCCCAGCCCCCCAAGGGCCTCATCATCCGTTCCGGCAAGGCGGCGGGCTTCGTGGCCGGCGCCGACATCGAGGAATTCACCCAACTCGACACCCCGGAAAAGGGCCGGGAGCTGGTGGCCCGGGGCTGGAACCTGTTCAACCGCCTGGCGGCGGTCAAGTACCCGACCCTGGCCCTTATCCGCGGCCATTGCCTGGGCGGTGGCCTGGAGCTGGCCCTGGCCTGCCGCTACCGGATCGTGGTGGACGAGCCGAGCACCAAGCTCGGCCTCCCCGAGGTGATGCTGGGCATCTTCCCCGGCTGGGGCGGCATGCAGCGCCTGCCGGAAGTGATCGGCCCCCAGGTCGCCCTGGACATGATGCTCACCGGCAAGACTCTGGACGCCCGCAAGGCCAGGTCCCTGGGCCTCGCCGACCTGAGCGTCGCCCCCCGGGTGATGGAGGCCTCGGCCCGGGGGCTGGTGCTGTCCGGCAAGCCCGGCAGCCGCGCCACCGGCTTGAAGGCCGCCCTCAACGCCTGGCCCCTCAAGAACGTGGTGGCGGCCCAGGCCAGGAAGCAGGTGGCCGCCAAGGCTCGGCCGCAGCACTACCCGGCCCCCTATGCCATCATCGACCTGTGGGAGAAGCACGGCGGCAACGCCCTGGCGGCGCCCGAGATCATCGACCGCATCATCTCGTCGCCCACGGCTAGGAACCTGGTGCGGGTCTTCTTCCTCCAGGAGCGCTTGAAGGGCTTCGGCAAGGAGTCCGACTTCCGGGCCCGGCACGTCCATGTGGTGGGCGCCGGAGTCATGGGGGGCGACATAGCGGCATGGTGCGCCCTGCGGGGCATGACCGTGACCCTCCAGGACCAGAATCTCTTGCGCATCGCCCCGGCCCTGCAGCGGGCCAACAAGCTCTTCGGCCGCCGCATCAAGGACAAGCTCCAGGCCCGGGCCGCCTTCGACCGGCTCATCCCCGATCCGGAAGGCCACGGGGTGGCCCGGGCCGACGTGGTGATCGAGGCCATTTTCGAGGACGTGGCCGCCAAGCATGCCCTGTTCAAGGCCATGGAACCCCGGCTGAAGCCCGGCGCCGTGCTGGCTACCAACACCTCCAGCCTCAAGCTGGAAGACCTGCGCACGGTGCTCGCCAAGCCCGAACGCCTGGTGGGCATCCACTTCTTCAACCCGGTGGCCATGATGCCCCTGGTGGAAGTGGTGGCCGCCGAGGGCGCCGACTCGGCCGCAGTGCAGTCGGCCTGCGCCTTCGTGCGGCAGATCGACAAGCTGCCCCTGCCGGTGAAGAGCGCCCCGGGTTTCCTGGTCAATGCCGTGCTCGCCCCCTACATGCTGGAAGCCATGCGCTGCTTGGATGAAGGCCTGGCCCCCGAGACGGTGGACGAGGCCATGCTGGCCTTCGGCATGCCCATGGGCCCCATCGAACTGGCGGATACCGTCGGCCTGGACATCGCGGTAGCGGCGGGCAAGCAGCTTGCCGGCGGCGCCGAGGCGCCCCGTTGCCTGGCCGAGCGGGTGGGGCGCGGCGACCTGGGCAAGAAGTCCGGCAAGGGCTTCTACGCCTGGAAGGACGGCAAGCCCGCCAAGGCGGCGGCCGGTTCCGTGCCGGCCGGCCTGGCCGAGCGCCTGGCCAAGCCTCTCATCGACCGCACCGAACGGCTGGTGGCCGAGGGCATCGTCGTCGACGCCGACCTGGCCGACGCCGGGGTGATCTTCGGTACCGGCTTCGCCCCCTTCACGGGCGGTCCCATCAATTTCCGGAAAAACCAGCAGCGCTGAGCCTCGGGCTCGGGATACCAGGGGAGGGCACAGTACGCACGTCTGAAAAATCGAACGTTCGTTGGAGTAGTGGTTGAAATAGGAAGCGGGGATGGATTTCCCGGTATTCATAAAAATGAGGAGACAAAACCATGATTCAAAACAATAGCCTGCGGCTTATTCCGGCCCTGTTGGCCGTCGCATTGTCCGGCGCCGTCCAGGCGTCCGGATTCCAGTTGCTGGAGCAGAACGCCAGCGGCATCGGCAACGCCTACGCGGGATCGGCGGCGGTGGCGGAGAACGCCAGCACCATCTTCTACAATCCGGCCGGCATGACCCAGCTCCGGGACCGGGAAGTGTCCGTCGGCCTGACTGCCATCGACACCAGCTTCAAATTCACCAACCAGGGATCCAGCGTCGGCGCCTTGACGGGGAGCGGCAACGGCGGGGACGGCGGCGGCTGGGGCTTCGTGCCCAACGGCTACCTGTCCTGGGCCATCAACAAGGATGTGTACATCGGGATCGGCGCCGGGGCACCCTTCGGCATGAAGACCGAGTACAACACCCCCTGGGTGGGCGCCGCCCAATCCACCAGCTTCGACGTCAAGACCTACAACATCAATCCGTCGGTGGCCTGGCGGGTGAATGAGCAGGTATCCCTGGGCGCCGGCCTCAACTGGCAACGCCTGGAGGCGATCTACAAGCGCCAGGCCGGCGTGGTGGCGCTGCCCGGCCCGATCCCCGCCCCGGCGGTGGCGGCCACTTCCTCCAAGCTCACCCTGGACGACGACTCCTGGGGCTGGAATGTGGGCGCCCTGTTCACTGTGACGCCGGCCACCAAGGTCGGGCTGTCCTATCGCTCCCAGGTGAAGTACGACCTGACGGGCAAGATCCAGGTATCCGGTCCGGTCGCCGCCCTCAACGCCGCTGCCAGCAGCAATGCCAAGGCCAGCCTCACCCTGCCTGAAACCGCCATCCTCAGCGTTTCCCACGCCTTGACCGACCGGGTGGAACTCCTGGGCGACATCGCCTGGACCGGCTGGAGCAGCATTCCCAAGCTGGACATCATCCGCACCTCCGGGGTTTCCAACGGCGCTCTCGCCCAGACCCTGGATACCGACTTCCGGGATACCTGGCGGGTGTCCCTCGGCACCAACTACAAATACAACGATGCCTGGAAGCTGAAGTTCGGCATCGCCTACGACCAGACCCCCACCCGGGGCGCTTTCACCCGCCTGGTTTCCATGCCCGATAACGACCGCACCTGGTTCGCCGTGGGCGCCCAGTGGAAGCCGGCCAAGGACGCGGCCCTGGACTTCGGGGTGGCCTACCTCTACGTCAAGGACGCCAGGATCGACAACAACCAGACTGCCCAGGGACGGGGCCGGGTGACCGGCAATTACGCGGACAGTGCCTGGGTCCTCGGTGTCCAATATTCGATGGCCTTCTAAGACCTACAAAAGGAGAACAGCTTGAACAACCTCAACGTAAGAAAGGCAGCGGTCCTGGGCGCCGGCGTCATGGGCGCCCAGATCGCCGCTCACCTCGCCAACGCCGACGTGCCGGTGGTGCTCTTCGACCTGGCCGCCAAGGAGGGCGACCGGAACGGCATCGTCAAGAAGGCCCTGGACGGGCTGAAGAAGCTGGACCCGGCGCCCCTGGCCAGCCGGGACAAGCTCAAGTACATCGACGCCGCCAATTACGACGAACACCTGGCGCTCTTGCAGGAGTGCGACCTGGTGATCGAGGCCATCGCCGAGCGCATGGACTGGAAGAACGACCTCTACGCCAAGATCGCGCCCCATTTGTCGGCCACGGCCATCGTCGCCTCCAACACCTCGGGCCTGTCCATCAACGCCCTGGCCCGGGGGTTGCCGGAGGCCGTGCGGCCCCGCTTCTGCGGCATCCACTTCTTCAACCCGCCCCGCTACATGCCCCTGGTGGAAATCATCGCCACCGAACGCACCGACGCCGCCACCCTGGACCGCCTGGAAACCTGGCTCACCTCCCGGCTGGGCAAGAGCGTGGTCCGTGCCCTGGACACCCCCAACTTCGTGGCCAACCGGGTCGGGGTCTTCTCCATCCTGGCGGTGATGCACCACACGGCGGCCTTCGGCCTCGGCTTCGACGAGGTGGATGCCCTCACCGGCCCCAAGATCGGCCGCCCCAAGAGCGCCACCTACCGCACCGCCGACGTGGTGGGCCTGGATACCCTGGCCCATGTCATCAAGACCATGGAAACGACCCTGCCGGCGGACCCCTGGCACCGCCACTTTCAGTCCCCCGCCTGGCTCCAGGCCCTGATCGGCAAGGGCGCCCTGGGCCAGAAGACTCGGGCCGGCATCTTCCGGAAGCAGGGCAAGGAAATCCAGGTGATTGACCTGGAAAAGCAGGACTACCGCACCTCCGCCGGCGAGATCGCCGACGAGGTGGCCGCCATCCTGAAGATCAAGAACCCGGTGGAGCGCTTCGCCGCCCTGCGCGCCTCGAATCATCCCCAGGCCCAATTTCTGTGGGCCATCTTCCGGGATGTCTTCCACTACTGCGCCGTGCAGCTGGAGAACATCGCCGACAACGCACGGGACGTGGATTTCGCCATGCGCTGGGGCTTCGGCTGGGCCCAGGGCCCCTTCGAAACCTGGCAGGCCGCCGGCTGGCAGGACATCGCCCAGGCCATCGCCGCCGACATCGCTGCCGGCAAGGCCATGAGCGACGCACTGCTTCCCGCCTGGGTACTGGAATCCGGCCGCACCGGGGTCCATACCCCGGAAGGCTCCTATTCCGCCCGGAAAAACGCCTACGTGGCCCGTTCCACTCTGCCGGTCTATCAGCGCCAGCTCTTCCCGGAGCGCGTCCTGGGCGAGGGCGGGGCGACTCCGGAGAAGTCCGGCGTCACCGTCTGGGAGAACGACGGCGTGCGCCTGTGGAAGCTGCCTGCCCTGGACGAGCGCATCGGCATCCTCTCCTTCAAGTCCAAGATGCACACCATCGGCGACGAGGTCCTGGACGGCGTCATTGCCGCCGTCGGCCGGGCCGAGGAGGAACTGGACGGTGTGGTGATCTGGCACGAGCCCCCCTTCGCGGTGGGCGCCAATCTCCAGCAGGTGTCTGAAGCCTGCGCCGCGGGCTTGTTCGACAAGCTGGAAGCTACCGTGGAGAAATTTCAGCGGGCGTCGCAAACCCTCAAATACGCCCAGGTGCCGGTAGTGGCGGCCGTCCAGGGCATGGCCCTGGGGGGCGGCTGTGAGTTCGTCATGCACGCCGCCAAGCGGGTACTGGCCCTGGAAAGCTACGTCGGCCTGGTGGAAGCGGGCGTCGGCCTCATCCCCGCCGGCGGCGGCTGCAAGGAATTCGCCATCCGGGCCGCCGAGTGGTCGAACCGTTCCGCCACCCCGGGGGAGGTGATGAATTTCCTGCAACCGGTGTTCCAGACCATCGCCATGGCCAAGGTGGCCAAGAGCGCTCTCGAAACCGTGGAATTCGGCTTCGCCAAGGACACCGATACGGTGCTCTTCAATGCCCACGAACTGCTTTACGTCGCCGTCCGGGAGGCCCGCGCCCTGGCTGAAGCCGGCTACGCGCCGCCCCCGAAGGCCCGGGGCATCCCGGTGGCCGGGCGGACCGGCATCGCCACCTTCGAGATGATGCTGGTGAACATGAAGGAGGGCGGCATGATCTCCGCCCACGACTACCGGGTCGCCAAGGCCGCCGCCACGGCGCTCTGCGGCGGCGAGGTGGAGTACGGCAGCCTGGTGGATGAGGAATGGCTCATCACCACCGAGCGCCGCCTCTTCGTCGAACTCCTGAAGACCCCCGAAACCCAGGCCCGGATCAAGCACATGCTGGATACGGGAAAACCCCTCCGTAATTGACCGAGGCCGAGGAGACAACACAATGACCAAGCAAATCCAAGACGCCTATATCGTCGCCGCCACCCGCCTGCCGGTGGCCAAGCGCAAGGGCATGTACCGTAACTTGCGGCCGGACGACATGCTGGCCCATGCCATCAAGTCCGTGGTCGCCCAGGTGCCGGGCATCGACCCCGCCCGCATCGGCGACGTGATCGTCGGCTGCGCCATGCCGGAAGCGGAGCAGGGCATGAACGTGGCCCGCATCGGGCTCCTCCTGGCGGGGCTCCCCAACACCGTGCCGGGCCTGACCATCAACCGCTTCTGCTCCTCCGGGGTGCAGGCGGTGGCCGACGCCGCCAACCAGATTCGCCTCGGTCTGGCCGACGTGATGATCGCCGCCGGCACCGAGTCCATGACCGTCATGCCCCAGATGATGGGCAACAAGGTGGCCATGAACCCGGCCGTTTTCGCCAAGGACGAGAACCTGGGCATCGCTTTCGGCATGGGCCTCACCGCCGAGAAGGTGGCGAACCAGTGGAAGATCGGCCGGGAGGAGCAGGACACCTTCGCCGTCGCTTCCCACAAGAAGGCCTGCGCCGCCATCGCCGCCGGCCACTTCAAGGATGAAATCACTCCTTACCTGGTTCGCGAGCACCTGCCGGACCTCAACAGCGGTGCGGTGCGCATCGCCGAGCGCCTGTGCGAGAACGATGAGGGTCCGCGGCCGGATTCCAGCCTGGAGAACCTGGCCAAGCTGAAGCCCGTCTTCCATGCCCGGGGTTCGGTGACGGCGGGCAATTCATCGCAAATGTCCGATGGGGCCGGCGCCGTCATGCTGGTGTCCGAGAAGGTGCTGAAGGAGCACAACCTGACGCCCCTGGCCCGTTTCGCTGGCTATGCCGTGGGCGGGGTGGCGCCGGAGATCATGGGCATCGGCCCCATCGCCGCCATCCCCAAGGTGCTCCAGCAGGTCGGCATCCGCCAGGAGGACCTGGACTGGATCGAGCTCAACGAGGCTTTCGCCGCCCAATCCCTCGCGGTGATCCGGGAACTGGGCCTCGACCCGGCCAAGGTGAACCCCCTGGGCGGCGCCATCGCCCTCGGCCACCCCCTGGGCGCCACCGGCGCCATCCGCACCGCCACGGTGGTCCATGGCCTGCAGCGCACCGGCGGCAGGTACGGCATGGTGACCATGTGCATCGGCACCGGCATGGGCGCCGCCGGCATTTTCGAAAGGGTGTGAGACGGTGAAACCGGCCTGGCTGGCGAAGCTGAGCCCCAAGTGGCGGGCGCGGATGGTGAAGATGGGATTCAACTTCCATCCCGCCTTCCGCGGCACGGGGGGGAGGGTGGTCCATGTGGCCCCCGACCTTTCCCATATCCGTATCCGCCTGCCGCTGACCTGGCGAACCCGGAACATCGTGGGCTCCCTCTACGGGGGCTCCCTGTTCGCCATCACCGACGGGGCCCATCCGATGATGCTCATGGCCGCCCTGGGCGACGGCGTCATCGTCTGGGACAAGGCGGCCAGCATCCGCTACAGGAAGCCGGGCTTCTCCACCCTCTACGCCGACTTTGTCCTGCCCAAGGAGGAGGTGGCGGCCATCAAGGCGGCCCTCGAGGAAACCCCGGAGCTGGACCGCACCTACGTGGTGGAGCTGAAGGACAAGCACGGCGTCGTCCATAGCGTGGTGGAGCGCACCGTCTATGTGGCCGACAAAAACTATTACCGGCAAAAAATAGCCCAAGGAGACAAATGATTACTTTCCATTCGGTCCGGGCTGCGGCCCCGTTGGCAGCCCTACTCGCATCCCTCCTGGCCGTACCCGGCCTTCACGCCGCGGAGGTGGCGGGGGTGCAGATCGACGAACGCCTCAAGGTGGGCAACAGCGAGCTGGTGCTGAACGGCGCCGGCCTGCGGAGCAAGCTTTTCGTGAAGGTCTATGTGGGGGCGCTGCATGTGCCCCAGAAGACCTCGACGCCCGCTGCGGTGCTGGATTCCGACGCCCCCCGGCGCATGACCCTGCGCTTGCTGCGGGACATCGATGCGGATACGCTTTACGGCGCCCTGCGGGACGGCCTCCGGGACAATTGCGGCGAGGCGGAACTGGCCAACCTCAAGCCCCAGGTGGACCAGTTCGCCGACATCATGCGCCGGGTCGGCAATGCCCGGAACGGCGATACCCTGGCCCTGGACTTCACTGCCGAGGGCGTCGCCGTCAGCTTCAACAACGAACCCCGGGGCAAGGTGGCGGGCAAGCCCTTCGCCCGGGCCCTGATGCTGGTCTGGCTGGGGGATCGGCCGGTGGACGCCTCCCTCAAGAAGGCGCTGCTCGGCAGCTAGAAATAGAGGACGGAGGAGGAGACAAATGGACAAGATCTGGCTGCAAAGCTATCCCCCCGGGGTGCCGGCCGACATCGGCATCGACCACTGCCCGTCCCTGGTGGCCCTGTTCGAGGAGGCCTGCCGCAAGTTTGCGGGCAAGGTCGCCTACATCAACATGGGCGCCGAGATGACCTACCGGGAGCTGGACGCCAAATCCCGGGAATTTGCCGGCTGGCTCCAGGCCCGGGGCCTGGGCAAGGGGGCCCGGGTGGCCCTGATGATGCCCAACCTGCTGCAATACCCGGTGGCCCTGTTCGGCGTGCTGCGGGCAGGCTGCGTGGTGGTGAGCTGCAATC
>JBLNBI010000399.1:0-4918 GCA_050259815.1 Actinomycetota bacterium
CGCCGATGACGCCGGCTTCGTTGGCGGCGGTGTTGTTCTTGCCCACGGCCACGGCGGTGGCGTTCTTCTGGCTGGCCTTGATGTTGGTGTTGCCCTGGATCTGGGTGCCGCCCTTGATGGCGCCGGTGGTGTTCTTGGCGGTGTTGCCTTCACCGACGGCCACAGCGGTCACGTTCTTGTTCTCGGCCTGGATGTTGGTGTTGCCCTGGATCTGAACGCCCTGGGCGTTCGGGGAGGACATGGCGCCCTTCGGGCCGGCCTGGGAAGCCTGGCCGAAAGCGGCGGTGGAGATGACGGCGGAAGCGAGGGCGACCATGGCGAATTGAATACGCATTCTAACTACCTCCAATAGATGATTTGTGGTTTGGTTGGTGTTGCGGCTACGACTTCTTACTTGCCGCCGATGACGCCGGCTTCGTTGGCAGCGGTGTTGTTCTTGCCGACGGCCACGGCGGTGGCGTTCTTCTGGCTGGCCTTGATGTTGGTGTTGCCCTGGATCTGGGTGCCGCCCTTGATGGCGCCGGTGGTGTTCTTGGCCTCGTTGCCTTCACCGACGGCCACGGCGGTCACATTCTTGTTCTCGGCCTGGATGTTGGTGTTGCCCTGGATCTGAACGCCTTGCGGATTGCTGGAACGCTGGGCCTGCTGGGCGAAGGCGGGAGCGGCGATGACGGCGGAAGCGATAAGAAGGGAAATCAGACGCATGAGGATCCTCCAATTATTAGTGATTGATGCTGGGGTTTGATCGGCCGGATCAGCCGGCAACTACCTTGAAAACCACGCGACGGTTCTTGGGATCGCGGGGGTCGAGGTTCTTCAGGGTATCGGTCGAGCCCTTGCCCACGGGAACCAGGCGCTTGCGATCGATGCCGTTCCTGTCGCTGATGTAATTGACCACCGACGTGGCACGGTCACGGGACAGGGACAGGTTCTTGTCGGCGTTGCCGCTGATGTCGGTATGGCCCTCGACCACCACGCAGCGGTTCGGGGACAGGGACAGGATCTTGGCGATCTGGGTCAGGGTCGCTTCGGAAGCCGGGGAAATGGTGGCGCTGCCGACATTGAACTGGATCTGGAAATCCACGCCGATCATCTTGGCGTCGACCGGGATGGCGGCGCAGTCGAGGGCGGCAGCGGCAACCTGTGCCGGCTCGGGGGCGGACTGGGGCTCGCTGTCGAAAACGATGGCGCGGGTGCGGGGCTTCTTGGGGGCGGAGCCGATGGCGGCTCCTTCCTGGGGAGCGGACAGGGCGCGCTCCAGTTCCTTCAGCTTGGCCGCGTCATCGTCGGCGGCGTAGGCCACGGAGGCGCCTACGACGGAAGCCAGCAGGACGGCCATCAGACCGGAAAGTCCGGTACGGGCAAAGGATTTCATTTATTCCTCACTTGCAAACGTTGATAACTTCTTTGGTGGTAACCACGATTTCCTTGGGCTGGCGGCCATTCTTTCCGGCCTGGGCGGTGCCCACGTTCACATTGCAGCCGCCACCTTTGCTGTTGCCGACGTTAACAACCTGACGGTTCTGCATCCGGGCCCCCTGGTCCCGCTGTTGCCACTGTTTGGCGAGGGCGTTGTTGACTTTGGTCTGGCCGTGGGCGTCCAGATTCTGGACGGCGTGGGCGGCCATGGGAACGACGGCGGCAACCGCCGCCAGCATTGCGAAAATCCCCTTATTTGCATTCATCGCTGACAATTCCTCCAATATTGGTACAGGCTTTCTTGCCACGACCTCCGGAGATCGTGAAGACGTTGCCGGCGGCAACGCTGATCTAGGTATTTCCACGCTTCTCGCCCTGGATGACCCCGACCCGGTTCTTGGCCACGGTATCCCGGCCAGCAGCCACGGCGGTCATGTTATTGGTACTGGCGTTGATCTCGGTATTCCCCTGGATCCGGGTGCGCTGGCTGGTTTGGGCGCAGACGGCACCGGCGCCAAGGGATAGTACCAGCGCCAAAACGAGTGTCCTGTTCATCATCAAACTCC
Organism: Actinomycetota bacterium; assembly: GCA_050259815.1. GTDB lineage: Bacteria > Pseudomonadota > Gammaproteobacteria > Burkholderiales > Rhodocyclaceae > JAGTRP01. Next base: position 1,986 of record JBLNBI010000399.1, read on the forward strand.
CTCAAGGGTACGCAGGGGCAGGCGGGTCGGCGGCTTGCCGCGGCGGAATGCCTCCCGCATGGATTCGAGCTCGGCTTCGGAAACCCCAAGTTTCCGGGCACTGAAGGACTTGGGATCGGGGGTGAACAGCAGGTAGGCCTGCATTTCGTTCACCAGCAGGTCCTCGCTGCCTATCCCGTAGTTGAACTTGCTGAGGAAGCCCTTGAAGGCCTCCCGCTGCTGCTCGGTCAGGGTCTCGGCCCAGAAGCGTTGACAGTACTTGGCGTAATGGGCGTTGGTGTAATACTCGCCATGGGCCATCTCGTGCAGCAGGATGGCATAGCGGGCGCCCTTGGTGATCATGGGCTCACCCGGCTTGCGCTCCTGGGTCTGAGGGATGGAAAGGACCACCAGATCAGGCTTCATGGCCTGATAGAAGCCTCGCCAAGCCCGGATCATGCCCTGCTCGACCAGGAAGTTGCGTACCGCGAGCTCTTCCGGATTGAGTTGAATCTTGTCCCGGTCGGCATAGTTGAAGAACTGCACCAATTCGCTGACCAGCACATCATGGCCAAAGGCGAAATCTGCCTGGGTACGGCGGGCGGCTTCGATGTAGCGGGCCAGTTCCTCATTGCCCAGGACCCGGGGATAGGGCTCGCTGAACTGCTGCTCGGTGAACTGGGTGATGCGGTTGAAGGCGCGTCCCTGGAGGGTCAGGCCGGGGAAATCGAAGACGTAGACGTTGGGGTTGTCGGCGTATTGCCAGACCACCGCATCGTCGGACCTGGCATCCAGAATCTGGGAGAAATCCCCCCTGACGAATTCCAATGCCAGGGCCGAATGCATCAGGGCGACAAACGCACCGACGCCGACCAGAGCCTTCGAGTTAGCAAATAGTTTCTTCCAGCCTTTCACGGCACGTCTCCCTTGCTGGTTATTTTCTGAAATAGTTCAGGCGGTAGGCATTCGCCCGGGACAGGTGGTTGCGGACCTCCAGCTGCCGGATGGAGGTCGGCGCCCCGACGCCCCCGAGGGCGGGCGGATAGACGAGCAGCGCCCCGGTGTTGGCATCGCGGCGGCGATAGGTCTGCCACGCCATGCTGCGCTGGAGGAGATAGGAGGTCTCCGGCTGGGCCCCGCCCGGCGCCAGGATGATGGAATTCATGACCCGGTGGTCCGGGGGCATGGCGCTGCCTTGGACGACCACGCCGTTGTCCAGGATGATGCCCGCCTGGGCAACCGAAGCAGCCAGCCCCAGGAGCAGGCCGGCAATCAGGCTACTTTTCTTCGACTGAGACATTGCCGTTCTTCCCCCACTTGATCTGGTAGGACTTGCCGGACTTCTTCGAGGTGTAAGAAGTCTTTCCCCTGGGGATCTTCTGGCCGTCGATGAAGACATCGCCATTGATTACGGCCACCCCTTCCATCTCGACGTCACCTTCGATGGACCCGGCGGTATTGACGGCCACCGAGGAACCGCCCTTGCCGCCCGTCTGAACCCGAACACCGGGCGCCGACACATCGACCGCAACCTGGGCGTTGGCGGCCGAAGCCGCCAGAAGGCCGGCGAAAACAGTAACGATGGATTTCATCTGCTTCTTCCTGCGCTGAAATCTAGTCAACTCAACGTGCGAAATGCCGGCCGGATGACCGGCCTCCGCACCCCAATGAATCCTTCATCACTTGCACCGGACCTTGACCTGCTTGCCCTGGCGCATGACGTAGAAAACGCTGCCCGATACGGCATCTTCGCCGATACGTGCCGCCACGTTGTCCACATCGCTCCGGCAAGGCACGATGGGAATCCCATCCTGCCCCACGTGGGATAGATCCAGATCCTGGCCGCTGCCGCTGCCGGTATATACCTTGGCCCTGCCCCGCAGATCCCGGGCACGGTCCTGGCCGGTCGGGTCGCCCAGCCCGGCAGGCAGTCCCTGGACGGCAGCAGGCAAATCCATCCCCTGCTGATAGGCCCGGGCCCGAGACCGGTTCTCAAACGCTCGCTCCTGGGCCGGGGCACCGCCGGAGGGGGAGAGAAAACCGCCCTCCTCTTCTTCCGGCAGCACTTCCGCGCCCCTCTGGTAGGCCCCCGCCCGCTCCCGCTGGCTGCGGGCGCCGGGGGTGCGCACGTCGCTCTTGTCGGGTCCGAGTAGGATTTCCCCGGCCCAGGCCCCATGACCAACCATTAGCACGAGAAGAAAACTCGGGATGGCTGCTTTGCAGGGCCTCATGGGCGGATCCTCAGCGATTGACCGAAATATCGATGATGCTGGTCACGATGGACGGGTTGGCCTGCCGGTACTGGCCGACCACATCGTCCAGGGAACGAACCGGCAGCGGCGTCAGATCCCTGGCCCCCTTCAGGTTGCCGGGCACGACGACTTCCCGGTCGGCGCCGACGCAGGCGACCCGTTCCTTGCCGGGCTGGTCGAAGCGAATGCGGAAGCCGCCGCTGGGCAGGCGGATGACGCTGCCCGAACGCAGGGTCGGGTTGGCGAAGAACTGGTTGGGGAAAATTCGGGCCACTTGGCGAGTCGCGTCTTCGTAATAGCAGAAGACGGTGCCCTCGCCGGTAAGGGACAGGGTCATGTTCAGGAATTCGCCCACCTTGTAGCTCGGCCGGGCACCCCGGTCGCTATCCAGGTTGACCCGGAACGGAGTGCCCTGGGCCATGGCCGGGGCAGGCGCGGAGGCCACGGCCACCGGCGCGGCAGAAGCCATCTGGAGCGGCGCATGGCTAGCCGGCGGGGTCGACGGCACGGCGGCGAGCACGTTCATGGTGTCGTCCAGCAGGCTGGCGTACAGGTCGAAAGTCACCCGGCCGTCGGCGATCAGGTGAGTCTGGGCCTGGTACTCCATGATGGCGTCCTTGAGGTCGTCGTTCATCATGCCGTTCATGGGGCCCTTGTAGCGCTTCATGCTGCCGCCGAGCTTGCGCTGGACGAAGAGAATCT
>JBLNBI010000400.1:0-2772 GCA_050259815.1 Actinomycetota bacterium
GTGGACGATGGTGGGCAACTGGTGCTCAGCACCCTGCGGCCCTGGGGGGCGCCGCTGCCGAGGACGGCTATTCCCGACGTGCTGCGCCGGACCATCGCTTCCGGCGGTCCGACCGTTTCCGATCTCTATATCGGCGGGGTGACCGGCAAGCCTTATGTGGCTGTCCAGATTCCCGTCCGGGTGAAGGGCAGGGCCTACAGCCTGGCCATGGGGATTCCTGCCGAACGCTTGGCGGATTCCCTGTCCGATCTGCGCCTGCCCAAGGAATGGCTGGCGGTGATCTGCGATTCCACCGGCAAGATCATCGCCCGGGGCCAGAAGCATGGCGAAATGGTCGGCAAGGAGTCGCCCCCGGTGTTCGTGGAGGCGGTGGCGAAGGGGGCCGAGGGCACGCTGGATGGCCAGAGCCTGGAGGGCACCCCGACCTTTGCCGCCTTCAAGCGTTCCGAGCTGTCGAACTGGACGGCAGTCGTCGCCATCCCCCACGTGGTGCTCTACGAGAACCTCTACGGCCCCCTGGGGCTGACCGGCCTGGCGGTGGTTTTCTCACTGTTGGGCAGCACCATGCTGGCCTTCGTCTTCAGCCGCCAGGTGGAAAGCTGGCTGAGAACGCTGATGGCTGCAACCCGCAGCGCCGGAAGCGGCAATGTGGACGTGTCCGTTCCCATCTCCGGTCCCCGGGAAATCGCCGACCTCGGCTTGCAGTTCAACATGATGCAGGCTTCCCGCAAACAGATGCGCCAGGCCCAGGCGCGGCTGACCCGAGCCCTGGAACTCCTGAGCGAGTCCAACATGGCGCTCCTCTACGCCGACGAGGAGGCCAAGCTGCTGCCCGAAGTCTGTCGGCTCATCGTGGAAAAGGGCGGCTACGTCATGGCCTGGGTGGGCATGGCCGAGCAGGATGCGGAACAGTCCGTCCGGCCCGCTGCCCTGTCGGGGGCCGAGCAGGATTACCTGTCGAGCATCCGGATTTCCTGGGGGGACAACGCCCTCGGCCGAGGCCCTACCGGTATGGCGATCCGTACGGGCAAGACTCAGGTTAACCAGAACATTCTCACCAACCCGAACATGGCGCCCTGGCTCCAGGCCGCGATCCGGCGGGGGTACCAGTCCAGCATCGCCTTGCCCCTGACGGTGGATGGCGCCGTGGTGGGCGCGCTGACCATCTACGCTGCCGAGGCGGATGCCTTCGGGCCGGAGGAGGTGGCGCTGTTGGAAAGGCTGACCAACAACCTGGCCTTCGGCGTCGAGCGGCTACGCACCCGCAACCAGCTCGCGGTCGCCAATCAGGAGCTCCAGGGTTTCACCTACGCCGCTTCCCACGACATGAAGGCGCCCCTGCAGCGCATCGTCACCTTCAGCGGCATGCTGGAGCGGCTCCACCGGGACAAACTGTCGGGGGACGCCCTGGCCATGCTGGACTTCATCAAGATCAACGCCAATCGCATGATGTCCCTGGTGGAGGACCTGCTGGATCACTCCCAGATCGAGCAGATCGCCATGGCTACCCGGCCCGTCTGCCTGAAGGATGCGGTTGCGGCCATCCTGGAGGAGAAGAAGGACGACTTTGCCGATGCGGGGGCCGAGGTGCAGGTCCAGGTCCCGGATCTCGAGGTGCAGGCCAATCCCCTGGCCCTGTCCCAGGTGCTCCGCAACCTGATCAGCAACGCCCTCAAGTATTCCTCCCGTTCGACCCCGCCGACCATCGTCATCAGCGGGCAGCGGTTCGATGGCGCCTGCCAGCTGGTGGTGCAGGACAACGGCGTCGGCTTCGACATGGCGTATCACGACCGGATTTTCGAAATTTTCAGGCGCCTCCACACCTATGTGGAATTCCCCGGCAGCGGTGTCGGCCTGGCCCTCGTCAAGAAGGCCATGGAGCGCATGGGGGGCAGGGTGTGGGCGAAGAGCGCAACTGGCGAGGGGGCGACCTTCTTCATCGAGTTGCCCGTTTCCAAGGCCGGTCCCGCCGGGCAGGCCCAATCGGCGGTGGCCGAGGCCGAGTCTACCGTTGCCGATTGAGTCCCGGCGGGGCTCAGCGCCCGCCGATGACTCCCGCCTCGTTGGCCGCAGTGTTGCCCCGGCCAGAAGCCACTGCGGTGGCGCCTTCCTGGCTGGCGGTGATGGCCGTATTCCCCTGGATTTGGGTTCCGGCGCGGATGACCCCGGCGCTGTTGCGGGCCTCGTTGTATTCCCCACTGCCCCGGGCAGTGGCGTCCCGGTGAGTCGCCGAGAACTGGGTCCTGCCCTGGACTCGGGTGGTCTGGGGGCGATGGTCGACGACGGTGGCAAAGGCCGGCGCGGCGACGGCGATGGCCGCGAGGAGGGATAGCAGATGTTTCATTGCGCTCTCCGGCAGATGGCCGCGGGGCTGGTTACCTGAGGCGCAACGGCGCCAGGTGGCGGTGCAGGGCTTCGCACAGCGCTACGAAGACGTTGGGAGCCACGGCAATGGCGGCCGCGTAGAGCAGCATTTCCACCAGTTTCATTTCCATTGGGCACCTCCTGTTCCGATGGCTGTATTACCTCACGAACGGCCCCGGAAATCCCCCCGCAAAATGTAAAGCCGGCGGGGAGTTTGTAAGGAGATGTGTCAGCCGCCGGCCCTGACCCGCTGGCGAACTTCCTCGAAGAAGGCGAGGCCCTGGGGCCAGGGGCCGTAGCCCGAATCCACGTTGATGTGCCCGGCCTCGCCGATGCTGGTGAAATCGGCTCCCCATTCCCTGGCCCAGCGCCGGGCGGTGCCGATGCCGACCCAGGGATCGTTTTCGC
>JBLNBI010000401.1:0-5728 GCA_050259815.1 Actinomycetota bacterium
CTGCCGTCGGAACTGTCCGACGCCGAGGTAGCCGAGCTGGCTTTCCAGCAGCGCCGGGCCAAGAACGGCTCCGACTTCCTTCCCCACCATCTTCAGCGCATCGTCACCATCTCCTGCGTCCTGCGGGCGGGAGACACCTTCAAGGTGTGGTCCCTGTCGGAGCCGGACCTGTCGGAAGGGGTGATCATCCAGCGCTTCTTCGATGGCATCGAGAAGTTCACGCCTCGCCTGGTGTCCTGGAACGGCGGCGGCTTCGACCTGCCGGTGCTCCACTACCGGGGACTGCTCCACGGCGTCACGGCGCCCCGCTACTGGGACATGGGCGACGGCGACTATGCCGACAGCCGGGACTTCAAGTGGAACAACTACATCAGCCGCTACCACACCCGGCACCTGGACCTCATGGACCTGCTGGCCCTCTACCAGGCCCGGGCCAATGCTCCCCTGGACGACCTGGCCAAGCTCATGGGCCTTCCGGGCAAGCTGGGCATGGACGGCGGCCGGGTCTGGGACGCTTGGCTGGAAGGCAAGATCGCCGAAATCCGCGACTACTGCGAAACCGACGTGGTCAATACCTACATGGTCTACAACCGCTTCCGCCGCATGCGGGGCGAGCTGACCGCCGACGAGGAAATGGCCGAGACCGAATTCGTGAAGGCGCGGCTGGCCGAAATCGACGCGCCCCACTGGCCCGAATTCCTGGCCGCCTGGTAATCAGGCTCCTGAAGTCGGCCACATCAGGTCGATCAGGCCGCTTTCCCGCACCACCTGCTGCTTCACCGCTTGTTCCAGCAGTTCGGGTCGGCTCTCCACCAAGGTGAAGGCCTTCTTCGCCCGGGTCACCGCCGTATAGACCAGTTCCCGGGTCAGGATGGGATTAAGCCGGTCCGGCAGCACCAGGGCGGCATGGTCGAATTCGGAGCCCTGGGACTTGTGCACCGTCATGGCGAAGGCCGTCTCTACGGCCGTGAGCCGGCTGGGGTGCAGGAAGCGGGCCTTGCGGCTATCGTCCGGGTGGATGAAGGCGACCCGCAATTCCCGGCGGACCGTGTGGGCGCCGCCCAGGCCGTGGAGAACCGGCACCCGCAGGGCGATGCCGATATCGCCGTTCATCACCCCCAAGCCGTAGTCATTGCGCGTCACCAGCACGGGGCGGCCCTCGTACCAGCCCTCGTGGCCGTCCACCAGGCCGGCCTTCTGGAGGGTCCGGGCTATGCGGGGATTCAATCCCTCCACGCCCCAGGGGCCGCAGCGCAGAGCTGTCAGTAGTTGGAAGCTGCCGAAGGCTTCCAGGACCCGGACGGCCCAGTCGTTCCAGGCCGGATCGGCGGGGGACGAGTCCGGGCCGGCCTCGGGCCGGCTGCGCTTCAGGACGGACAGGTAACGGCCGTAGCCGGCCCGCTCGTCCCTGTGGCCGTGGTGCGCCAAGTGGTCCAGGGCGGTATCCTCGTCATCCTTTAGCGCCAGGACTGCGAGGTCGGGCAACTTGCTGGACAGAAGATCGCGGCAGGTTTCGGCCTCGCCCTGGTTGATGGCCTTGGCCAGCTTGCCGATGCCGCTGTCGGCGTGGAAGCGGCGGGAATGGCGCAGCATCACCGTCTGCTGGGCCAGGGCATGGCGGATGGGATCGCCGGGGCGCAGGGCGCCGTCGTCCAGGCGATGGCCGGCATGGGCCTCGATCCAGGTTAAGGTTTCGGCGGTGTAGTGGCCGAAATCCGCTTCATGGCAGAGGTCGCCCAGCACTGCGCCGGCTTCCACCGAGGCGAGCTGGTCCTTGTCCCCCAGGAGGATGAGCCGGGCCCGGTCGGGCAGGGCTTCCAGGAGGCAGGACATCATCTCCAGGTCGATCATGGACGCCTCGTCCACCACCAGCACGTCTAAAGGCAGGGGATTGTCCCGGCCGTGGACGAAATGCCGAGTGCCGGGCCGGCTGCCCAGGAGGCGGTGCAGGGTGCTGACCTCGGCGGGAATAGCTTGGCGCACCTGTTCTTCGACGGCGAGGGAGGCGATCTGCCCGGCGATGGAAGCGGTCAGCCGGGCCGCAGCCTTGCCGGTGGGGGCAGCCAGGCGAATGCGTAGCGCCCTGCCCAGGGCGAGGGCATTGCCCTGGAGTAGCGCGAGGAGCCGGATGACCGTGGTGGTCTTGCCGGTGCCGGGGCCGCCGGTGATCAGGGTGAGGGCGCCCCGGGCGGCCAGGGCGCAGGCGATCTTCTGCCAGTCCGGCGCCGGGGTTTCGGTGATCGGAGGGAACAGGGCGTCCAGGGACTGGCGGAGGTTGGCCGGCGGGGCGGCTTCGGTGGCCAGGCGCCGGTGCAGGGCCCGGGCCACCTGCTGCTCGTGGCGCCAGTAGCGGCGCAGGTAGAGGCGGGGACGCCCGCCCTGGCCCACCAGGACCAGGGGATGGCCGGGATGCTCGCTATCCTCATCGGCTGCGATGCAGGCGGGCTTGGCGCAGACGATGCCGGGGGCGGCGAGGAAGGCCTCGCACCACGCCTGGACGGTCAGACCCTTCAGCACTTCGGAGGGCAGGGGCGGGCATTCGCCGTCGCCGCTGTCGTTTTCCGGCGGCAGGGACAGGGTGAGGTCGGGGGCCGCCAGGGCTGCCTGCAGGTCCAGGCAGACGTGACCCCGGCCCAACTGGTGGCTGGCCAGGGCAGCGCCCAGGAGCACCAGGGGCAGGCATTCCGGGAAGAGGTCCCGTAGCAGGTGGGCCATGGCCTGGTCCAGTGGGCGCAGCCAGCCCCGCTCGACCCAGGCGGCAAGGAGGCAGTGCAGGGCGTCCCCCTCCAAGAAAAGCTTGGGTTTGGCTGGGGGCGGCGGATCGAAGAGGGAAAGCTGGCCGGATGTCATGATGGATTAGCCTCGTCGGCGGCGCCGCGGAACAGGGCGTCCATGGCCTCGATCAGGGCCCGGGGCGGGCGCTCGAAATGGACGCCCCGGCTCGCGGCGCGACTGCCCCGCAGGAAGAGGTAAGCGGCGCCGCCGATGTGGCGGTCGTAGTCGTAATCGGGCAACCGGGCCTGGAGCTGCCGGTGGAGGGCGAGGAGATAGAGGGCGTACTGGAGGTCGTAGCGCTTTTCCAGGATGGCGGCGGCCATGGCTTCCGGGGTGTAGTCCGCGTCGGCGGGGCCGAGCCAGTTGGATTTGTAGTCGGCCACGTAATAGCGCCCGCCGTGCTCGAAGACCAAGTCGATGTAGCCCTTCAGCATGCCGTGGAGGACGATCTTCTCCAGCCGGGGCCGGGGGGCGCCGGATAGAGTATGGGCGCAGACCAGGGCGTCCAGCTTGCGGGTGTCCACGTTGGACGTCTCGAACCAGAATTCCATTTCCGGCTGGTAGGTCTCGAGCCGGTGCAGGGAGGCCTTGTGCTCGCCCAGGGGCAGGGGCGTCTCCAGGAGGTGGCCCATCCAGGCCTCAAGAGGCGCGATCCAGCGCTCCCAGTTGCGGCGGTTGCAGCGCCGGGCGATGGCGTCCCCCAGGCGGGCGGGATTGGCCGACAGTTGAGCGAAGCCTTCCCCGGCCGCCCATTCCAGGAGGCCGTGGAGGAAGGTGCCGGGGCCGGCGCCCTTGGGGAAACGGTGGATCTGGGCGGCGGTGGCGTCGGTGGGCTGCAGGTCTTCCCCTTCCTCCGAAGCGTCGGCTTCGCTCAGCTTCTGGGCGAGGGCGGTTTCCGGTGCGAGGAGTTCCAACTCGTACTGGACCACGGTTCGGGCGGCCTCCTCCTCCCGTGCCGGATCGAAGGTTTCCCCGGCCTCCTCACCGCCGATCTTGAGGGCGCTGTAGCTGGCGATCCACCAGGGCTCGCTGGTGGCCCGCCGCGTCACCTTGCGGGCGGCCAGGGCCGGGGCGTTTTCCGCTTTGGCCCGGAAGCGGGTGTCGTCGGCGGTGGGTAGGGGTTCCACGGCCAAGTAGGCGCAGTCGCCCTTGAGGTTTTCCAGGCGGTCGCGCAGGTCGGCGGAGGCGGCGAGTTGCTCGCCGCCGGTGAGGAGGTAGCCGAAGGCCGTCTGGTGCAGGTCCGACTGCGGGTTGCGTCCGGTCTTCACGTCCGCCACGCCCAGCCAGCAGGCATGGCGGGCCCGAGTAAGGGCCACGTAGAGGAGTCGCAGGTCCTCGGCCAGGCGCTCGAAGTCGGCCAGCCGTACCTGCTCCTCGTCGGGGGCCAGGACCGTGACCCGGTGGCCGTCGGGACCGTGGTACTTCACCACCGCGTCCTTGGTGCTGACCGGGCGGTAGTGGCAGGCAAAGGGGATGAAGACCAGGGGGTATTCCAGGCCCTTGGACTTGTGGATGGTGATGACCTTAACCAGGTTCTCGTCGCTCTCCAGACGCAGGATGCGTTCCTCGGCGGCGCTTTCCTCGGAAATCTGCTCAGACAGGAAGCGGATGAGGGCCTGTTCCCCGTCCAGTTCGCTCGCCCCCTGCTGGAGGAGTTCGGACAGGTGGAGGAGGTTGGTCAGGGTCCGCTCCCCGGCGGTGGTCTGGGCCAGGCGCTGGGGCAGGTTGAAATCGTGGATCAGGCGGCGCAGCATGGGCAGCACCCCCTGCTGGCGCCACAGGGCCCGGTAGCCGCGGAACTGGAGGACCCGTGCCTCCCAGGCGGATTCGTCCTGGTTGAGGTGTTCGAGGCTGTGCAGCGGCAGGTCCAGGGTGCGGGTGCCCAAAGCGGCCCGCAGCAGCCGGTCCTCGTCGGGTTCCGCCGCCGCCCGCAGCCACAGGCGCAGGTCGTGGGCCTCCGGGGTCTTGAGGACGGAGTCCTTGTCGGAGAGATAGACCGTGCGCACTTCCCGCCGGGCCAGCTCTTCCCGCACCGCCTTGGCCTGGGCGTAGCTCCTGACCAGCACGGCGAGGTCGCCGGGCCGTAGCGGCCGCAGGGGTTTGCCGTCTTCCTGGAAGCCGGCCTTGCCGGCCAGGCCCAGGTTGAGGAGGCGGGCGATTTCGCTGGCGCAGCTTTCGGCCATGCGCTGGCGGTATTCGTCCTTGCTGAAGGGCTCGGCCTGGTCGTCGGGATGCCACAGGGTGAGGGCCGGGCCTTCTGATCCATTGACGACCAAACGGTCCTTGCGGTCCTGGGCTGCGACGGCCGTGAATGGGACCGGATTGCCGCCGCCTTCCCGGAAAAGGAAGGCGCCCCGGCCGCTGTCACGGCTTTCGGCGTGGTCGAAAATCCGGTTGACTCCATCCACCATGGCCCGGGTGGAGCGGTAATTGGTGCCCAGGGTGTAGTGCCGCCCCTCGGTGGCCCGCCGCGCTTCCAGGTAGGTGTAGATGTCGGCGTTGCGAAAGGCGTAGATGGCCTGTTTGGGATCGCCGATGAGGAAAAGGCCGGTCTCCGGGGAATTGTCCGCGACCCCGTAGATGCGGGAGAAGATGGCGTACTGGACCGGGTCGGTGTCCTGGAATTCGTCGATCAGGGCCACCGGGAACTGGCGGCGGATGCTCTCGGCCAGTTGGGGGCCTTTGCGGCCGTTCAGGGCGGCGTGGAGGCGGATGAGGAGGTCGTCGAAACCCAGTTCGGCCCGGCGGGTCTTTTCCTGCTCGAAACGGGCCTGGACCCAGGCCGAGGCGTGGCGGAGCATGTCCCGGTCGGGCTTGGGCAAAGACGCCAGCGCCTCCTGAAGGTAGGGAATGGCGGCGAAGGCGGGATGGTCGGGCGGGACGCCGTCCTTCCAGGCTTCAGCCATGCCCTGGGGCGTGAGGCGGGCCCAGGCGGTCTTGCTGAGATCAAGTT